>CAIOOA010000300.1 GCA_903859815.1 uncultured Methylococcaceae bacterium
ATGAGTGGATGCCTTTTTCCGCCTACGAATCCTTTCAGTCCCTACAAGAAAACCTGTTCGATATTCTCGCCAATATCGGCAAGACTTACACCGTCAACTTTGCTTGAAAATATGTTAAAGAATTTATGAACGACCACTTAGCTTGGAGCGTCAAAGCCTGCCCTGAGCGAAGCCGAAGGGCCTGCTTTGACCGTCAAGTAGGGCGTGGACAGTTTTCCTTGAACCGAATGAGCAGACAAAGTTGGGAAGGTAGTCAACTTTATCGTTCGCCCACATGACAAGCTTGCGTTGAGCATTGACAAATCAGGATTTTGGGAAGTAAAGTGCAAGCTGCACACCTCAGAATTGCAAAATAATGTGCCTATTAGGGTGTCAAATACAAACCTGGTCCGCATTGGCAGTTGCAGAGGTTCCAGATAGTCAATCCCCAAACATTACGAGAATAGGAAATGATGGCGTTTAGAAAACTACGAATGTGCTTGATAGTGACAGCATTAGTCATCGGCGTTGTTACGACGACTTCGGCCCAGACCTTCAGGATGACGACCCCGACCGCGCCGGGGGTGGCTATACCCAACCGGCTCGATACCTCGCTTGGTACGCTTAAGCTGTCCGACGGCTTCCCCGCACCGGACACCATCGAGAAGATATATGACAACTTGGACCGCTCGCGTGCGCTGCAAGCCTATCTGCTGGGCATCCCAATCGTCAATCAGGCAGGCATGAGAGATTCGCTTCGCAAATTTGGGCCTGAGAACCAGACCAACGTGATCTGGGAGAATTTGGTCGATGCGAAGACTGTGGAACTGACAGCCAACGACAACACAGTCTATAGCTTCATCTGGCTTGATACCAAGAAAGGTCCGTTGGTGGTCGAAGTCCCCCCCAAGGTGCTTGGTGCCATCAATGACTTCTGGTATCACTGGGTGGCCGACATTGGCATCATGGGGGAAGATAAGGGCGCAGGTGGCAAGTACCTGTTTCTTCCGCCGGGGTATCAGGGCGAAATTCCTCAAGGCTATGTTGTTGTCAGGCCGAAAACCTATGGCAACTGGATGTTCTTTCGTTCCTTTCTCGTTGACGGTTCCCCCAAGCCAGGAGTTGAGTCGGTCAAGAATCATCTAAAGATCTACCCACTGGCCGATGCGGCCAACCCACCGCCAATCAATTTTGTCAATGCCTCGGGCGTACCAGCGAACTTTGTCGCCCCGGGTGACTATTCGTTTTGGACCTTGCTGAACCAAGTGATCCAAGAAGAGCCGCCGGAGGGCTCAGACCCCACCACACTTGGCTTGTTCGCCTCGATTGGCATCGTAAAGGGCAAGCCTTTCAATCCTGACGAGCGAATGAAGAAGATTCTGACCGACGCCGCCAACATCGGCGCGGTGACGGCAAGAACCCTCGCCCTCAAGATTCGTGAGCCGGAAGCCTTCTTCTACCCCAACAGTTCATGGCGTTTGCCGTTCTTCGGAGGTTACAAGTTCGAAGTCGCTCCTGGGGTCGCTAATCTGGATGGAGCAATATTCTATTACTATTTCGCCACCGGTGTGACACCGGCCATGGAAGTAAAAAGTGTCGGCCAAGGCTCGCAGTACCCGTGGGCCTCTCAGGATGCGAAGAGTAAAGCCTTCGACGGTGGCAAAACCTACAAGCTGCACCTACCGCCGAACATCCCGGTGAAAGATTTCTGGTCGGTGATCGTGTATGACACCCAGACCCGTTCGATGCTACAGACTGATCAACAGGCACCCAGCGTGAGCAGCCAGAACCAAGGCATCAAAACCAATGCCGATGGCTCGGTTGATGTCTGGTTTGGTCCCAAGTCCCCTGCCGGCAGGGAGAATAACTGGGTGCAGACAATACCGGGCAAGGGCTGGTTCATGATCCTGCGGCTTTATGGCCCGTTGGAGCCTTGGTTCAACAAGACTTGGCGACCCGGAGAGATTGAAATCCAGCCGTGATTTGTCCGTAACTGCTTCGTTTAACCTCACATCCGAGTGAGGCGGCTCAGTGAAACTTGGCGGGGTTTGCAACCCCGCCGCTAACATTTTGTGCGGAGTCATTGCATCCAAAATGGCTTAAGGGATAATTTTATTTTGCTTTGCCTAGAAACTTCATGCAGTCGGAAAAAGCTAGGAATGATCCTTTTTGAAAGCGTCAATGGGTGCCCAACAGGCATCCGCATCGTTTGCCAAGCGAATCGCTTCCGACTTCGCGAACAGCCGACCTTGGATGGCATTCGCCAGCATGACCACATCAGAAGTCGCCCGCCAAACCGAGTCGTCCATGTTGCCGCGAGTGTAAAGCGGAGCGAGGTTGCCTATCACCCCGAGCATCTCGTTGCAGAACAGTAGGTAGGTGTGGTCAAACCTCAATCGGGTGCTGTCGGGTGAGGCACTGGATTTATATAATTCAGGCGTATAGTAAAGCTGAGTCACGTCAATAAGCTGAATGAACTCAAGCAATTCCCCTATGTGCGCCAAAGCCTGCTTGCGCTTCACCCGTGCCTCGATTGTGACCAGAAACCACAGAATGCCCGCCAGTCCGACCAGCATGTTGAAACCGGCATCCGCAGCTTCGAAAAGATCGCTGATGTTGCCGAATTCCAAGTGATCGTTTAGAAGGTGTGTTTGGATATGGTCAACGATGTACCAAAGCCCTAAAACACACAGGATGCTCGCTAACCTGCCCGCTCCGCGGATGATACGGTTGGGCTTCCGCGCTCGGCGCGCACGTTCATCGGTCACCCGCGCGATCTCCGCCAAATCGGCAGTAAGCCCAACCAAGGTACTCTCCGGGAACTTATCACTCACGCGGTGAGCTAGATTCTCCGCAGTCTGGATAATCTTTTCCGGATCAAGCCGGTGCTGCTGTTTTGGATTCATTTTGATGCATGTTCGGCCAGTAATTGTCATGATAATCAACATTATAATGATTATCCTGCCAAAAATCCAAAATCATTGGATGCGCAATATCGACCAAGATTGTGGATGGAAACTGGAGTTTTAAGGAAAAAGTTTTACAGACTGGAGTTATTGAGAAGCTTAACCACACCTCCATAATTTAAGCCTTTTACAAACTGATGTTACACAGTGGCCTGGTTTTGGAGCGTCAAAGCTTGCTTTGACAGGCACAGTGGCCTGGTTTTGGAGCGTCAAAGCTTGCTTTGACAGGCACAGTGGCCTAGTTTTGGAGCGTCAAAGCTTGCTTTGACAGGCGCAGTGGCCTAGTTTTGGAGCGTCAAAGCTTGCTTTGACAGGCACAGCGGCCTAGTATTGGAGCGTCAAAGCTTGCTTTGACAGGCGTAGCCAAACCACGCATTTCTAATTTTTTTGTTCAAAGCAGGCCCTTCGGCTTCCTTCAGGATCGGCTTTGCCGCTCCCGTCATACTTCTTTCATATCCGTGCTTAACATCAGTTACTAATACAAAAACTTGACATTTTGATTAACAGGAGTATAAACCTGTGAAAGTAATTCCCTGTCAGTATTATGTTTATCCGAGTGGCGTGGTCAAGATTTGAACAGATCATTAGATGCCACGAAGAGGGGAGTTTATTAATGGGAAGTGAGAATTCTTGAGTGTCGTCTATGACCGCTCAAGCTGGTTTCCCCGGTGACTAACCTAATGGCACGTCTCACCTTTAGCCGTCAAACTGGCCGAAAAGAACCGGCTAAAGCCGGGACTACAAACATTTGTCCGGGGTAGTTTGAAAAGCCTCCCGCGCATTTGCAGATAGCCACGAACATTGACAAACGTGAGGTTCTTATGAAGATTCGATTAATCCACTTTATTCTTCTTTTTATCGTCAGTTGGTTGCCGCCAAACGTCAATGCTGACCCTTGCCTATATGATGAATTCAACGGCAGCGTACTTGACGAGACAAAGTGGAATGTCTTTAAAGGGAATCCAACCGTCAACGCGGGGAGTATACAGCTCGCTGGATTTTCAGGATCGAGGGCTGATACCCAAAGCAAAACGGTATGTAAGTATGGAACCTTGCAGACAAGCATTACATCATCTGATTGGAAGCCGCAGCGTCTCCCGGACGACTCTCCTACTAAGACTGACTCAAATTTTGGTTTTGAGAACTTTACAGGTGCCAACGGTCAATGTCATTATGCCGTTGTCCTGGTCGCAAATGGTCATTTGGGTATCTTGCGGGCCGAACCTGACGCGCAGGGTAATTGTTCTGGTGATCCAGTGAATCAAAATTATATCGCAATATCGAACTGGGATGCTGTCCGTGCAAGTAAGACAATTTATATCACACTGACTTGGACACCAAACAGTGTGAAGTTGCTGGTAAGTGATGGAGGGTCAAATAGCGGCATGGCATACATTGGTACAGACAAACCGATTATACCCGCTATACCGCTTAAAATCCGTCTGAATGCCGATTGTAAGGCTGTAACAGGAAACCCGGGGTGTACTTCCGACACCGATGAAACCTATAAGATCGATAACATGCGTGTGTCAGGGGAACCACTTCTTTCCCTTGCTCTGACGGGTTGTACAAATTGCAAGGCGGGGGATACTTTTAGCGTGAATGCTACAGTCGAGAATCCAACGAGTGATACGGTTAAGTTTGAGTTGAAAGCAGGTGTAACCCAGCCCGATGGGTCAGAAGTCAATATTTCGTCCATAACAAACGATAAGCATCTTGAGGTCTCCCTACCGGCTGGACTCAATACCGCTTTAGAGTTGTTCAAGGTGCTACAGATACCCGGTAATCTTCAAAAAGGAACGTGGTCTTATGAAGCTGTTCTGTTGTCACCTGAGCTTGGTCATACTTTAGCCCGTGATGTAAAATATTTTACGATCGAATAGCCCGGTAGGCAGGTGGGCAAATGGCTTTATCGTTTGCCCACGGGGAACGGAACCCCAAAGCAAGCCCTTCGGTTCCGCTCAGGACAGGCTTTGATGTTCCCGTCACGCAAATCTAATCAAAAAAACTTGACATTTTCAACAACAGGCGTATAAATCTGTGAAAATTATTCCCTGTCAGGATTATGTTTATCCGAGTGGCGTGGTCAAGATTTGAGAAGACCGTTACGCGCCACGCAGAGGGGAAATTATTAACAGGTAGTGAGAATTCTTGAGTGCTGTCTATGACAACTCAAGCCATGCTCACAGGAATCAAATCGGTTCGCTTTGGAATGCTTAGGATTCAGCCGTGCTTGTCGGACGCCTTGCCAACTTAATCAGGCAATCAATACGCCTTGATGGGTGCTTTTCGGTCTTTGCCAATGGCTCATCGGAACTCGATGGGCGGTCAGTAGCCATTGGTGCGCAATCATCAATCATCGATACGCACTCCTCAGCCTTCGATGCGCAATCATCAATCATCGATACGCACTCCTCAGCCTTCGATGTGCAAGGACCAATCATCGATACGCACTCCTCAGCCTTCGATGAGCAAGGACCGATCATCGATACGCACTCCTCAGCCTTCGATGAGCAAGGACCGATCATCGATACGCACTCCTCAGCCTTCGATGAGCAAGGACCAATCATCGATACGCACTCCTCAGCCTTCGATCAGCAAGGACCAATCATCGA
>CAIOOA010000301.1 GCA_903859815.1 uncultured Methylococcaceae bacterium
AGTCAACAATAACAATGGGAGCATCATCATGCAATCCAAGCTTATCGTCACTTTCGAACGTCTTAGCCAACCCGATTTTCAAGCCAAGGTCGGCTTCATCATCGCCTCCCTTAGCAACAACCCCAACTTCCCCGAACCTTGGCCGGACATCGCCCCTTCGTTGGAACAGATCATTGATGCTTTTGATGTCTATAAGAATTGCTACCATGCCAGCCTGACCGGGGACTCGGTAA
This sequence comes from uncultured Methylococcaceae bacterium, assembly GCA_903859815.1. Lineage (GTDB taxonomy): Bacteria > Pseudomonadota > Gammaproteobacteria > Methylococcales > Methylococcaceae > Methylumidiphilus. The sequence continues at coordinate 234 of CAIOOA010000301.1, forward strand.
AGATCGGATTGCGCAAGAATGCCCGCGATCACCTAACCGACCTGCTCAAACGCCTGACCGCTTATCTGGAATTCGTGGCGCAGCAAGACCCCGCCAAGCTGGCATCCACCGGCTATGATCAACGCAAAGAAACCGTGCGACCCAGCCATGCCACGGCCCTGCCCGCCCCAGCCGATTTAAGGGTTGCGCATGGGAACGGCAGCGGCATCTTAGTCATTCATGTCGCCCGCTTGGAAGGCGCCAAAAGCTATGAAGTGGACATCGCCCACGGCGACCCTTCGGTGGAAGTTAATTGGAAACACGCCACCACCTCGGCCACCAGTTCGCATATTCTGCTGGAAGGGCTAACCCCCGGATCATCCGTGTGGATACGGGTGCGCGGCATCAGCAGCGGCGGCAAGGGGGCTTGGACCGATCCGGTCAATGTGATTGTGACTTAAAGTGTTATCATTGTGAGTAGTATAGGGTGCGGTGGACATGTTCCGAGCGTAGTCGAAGGATTTGCTAACCGCACCTTGTCACCTTCATAACCCATGTTAGCCACAGATAAAGTATGAATGCCTTGCACATAGAATTTGATCTTCCTTGCTTATTGGCGACTCAAGCCGGATTTAATGCTGAAAATGCGACTGCGGAAGTTCGTCGAATGCTGGCCTTATTTTTATATGAGCATCAACGCTTGTCATTAGGCAAAGCCTTGGAATTGGCGGAGATAAGTTATTGGGAGTTTTCCGAACTCAATCGCCAATTAGGGATACCCATTCGTTACACCCAACAAGACTTGGAAGAAGACTTAAACCGTTTGGCCCATGTCTAAGATCGTCATTGCTGACTCATCATGCTTAATTGGATTAAGCAAGATTGGATGATTGGAAAGCTAGGCAAATTGCCTTGGGTCTGGAATTTCCTGTTGTTGGCACGGTTGCCATTTTGAATAAAGCAGCAGAAAAGAGGTTGCTTGCCGATTTGCGTATGACATTGGAACAGTTAAGATTGGCTGGGTTTCGGTTTTCATGAAAAATGATCTTCAATGACTTTAATTAACGATGGAATGCATAGGTTTTATATGCCGAGACGGTAATGGATTATGCTTTATGTTGTCTATACAAGAGGTATACCAAAAGAAATTCCATATTATGCTTATCCCATACGAAATCGTGATTGGTCTGCCGTAGAAACTTCAAGTAAGTTATCACCTGATACCATGAAGAAATAGCATAGAATTGAAAATAACAAACGACTTTATAGAAATTTTAATAGTGCTTTTTTGAATGTCGGTAGCCTACGCGAACCAAAGCAGGAATAAATATTTATGCAAGTCTTTATTAGTTATGCTAGAGAAGATAAAGAAACGGCTCATCAAATTTATAATGACTTAAAAGCTAGAGGTGCAACTTGTTGGATAGATATTAAGGATATATTACCTGGAGAGAAGTGGAGAGATGCAATTACAAATGCTATAAATAAAAGCAGTCATTTTATTGCCATTTGTTCAAAGTCTTCCATATCAAAGGATGGATTTATTCAGAAAGAATTAGATATTGCTTTTGAAGCTGCAAAAAATAAACCGCGAGGTAGTATTTTTCTCATACCATTAACAATTGATGGAACTTTGCCAGAGAATCCTGAGATAAAAGATAGGCAGTGTGAGAATATAGCTATAAATTATGAAGAAGTATTGACTCGTATTGTAAAGGTTTTTAATTTGCACAAAACCTACAATAATGAAAATGCTCAAATTGCATGTAATGTACGTAATGATGTTAGGTTAATTTTGAGATGCGAAAACTTTTCAAATAGAGTTTTGTTTCAATATAATCGTAATTGGCGACAATTTTTACTACCTACTGTAGCTTATCCTACAGAGATACCTTCTGAAAAGGTAAATAATCAAATTATTAGCTCTATTAGAAATAAGTATTATATCAATACTGAATTCAATATTTTAACACCTACTGAAAAGTTTTCCGTAATTAAGCTTTCTAAAAGCTTAAATCAAAATACTTGTTACCATTTTTGGCATATAATTGTTGATTTAGCACATAATGAACAATATTGTAATAATGAGAAATTCAAATTTAAAAGTTCTGATTATAAGTGGATTTCAGCGGAAGACTGTGTTTTTGATAAAAAAATATACTCTGGCAATGAAGAATCAATAGATGTTATTGCAGAGGTATTTAACCTAAACTTTCCTTTCAGCAAACGATTGAATAAATCATAACTTATGAAATTCATTCCTTTATTTTACGGTCATGAGCTGTTAATCATCAATCCAGAAGCACCAATTTCTGTAGTTACTCTGTGGTCGCTCAAGGAAACAGTGTTAAAAAAATTGAAAAGGCTGGTGTTGATATGAACATTGAAACTTCCAAAATTGCAGCCGGATAGGGTGGGCAAACGGCATTATCGTTTGCCCACGAAGAACGAAACCTCAAACTCCGGAAAACGGTGGGCAAGCTAAAACGCTTGCCCACCTTACGCTACTCATCACATTCATATGACCTCAGGCTTTAGCCTGTTCTTCGGTTATAATGTCTCTTAATTCACCAAATCACCAACCCCATGGAACAGCTTTCCTTACTGGAATTCAACGACACCCACCACCCCACTAAGGGCAAAGAACTTGTTTTTGAGTCGGTTGCCAAAGGCTTCCAACTGCAATACGAACACCCGAACGGCAAGCTGTTTCAAGGCAACTCGATAGATTGGTTGGCTTCGCTGGATGATGCGAGTGTTGATCTGGTGTTTGCCGACCCGCCTTACAACATCAAGAAGGCCGATTGGGATAGTTTCGAGAGCCAAGAGCATTATATCGCGTGGTCTATCCAGTGGATCAGCCAAGCTTCGCGGGTGTTGAAGCCGACTGGTTCCTTGTATGTGTGCGGCTTTTCGGAAATCCTGGCGGATTTGAAGCATCCGGCTTCTAAATATTTCAAGCATTGCCGCTGGCTGATTTGGCATTACAAGAACAAGGCGAATCTCGGTAGTGATTGGGGACGTTCCCATGAGAGCATTATCCACTTTCGCAAATCCGATGTGACGCTATTGAATATTGACGATGTGCGTACCCCTTATGGTGCTCATACACTGAAATACCCTTCGCATCCACAAGCGGAAACCAGTGCTTATGGCAAAGGCGCAAGCAAGACCCGCGAGAATTGGACACCCCACCCCAAAGGCGCAAAGCCTAAAGATGTGATGGATATTCCAACCACTTGTAACGGTATGGGCGAGAAAACACCCCATCCGACGCAGAAACCGGAAGAGTTATTGCGCAAGTTTGTGTTGGCTTCATCCAATGAGGGCGATTTAGTCATCGACCCTTTTTCCGGTTCAGGCACGACGGTTGTGGTGGCGGAACAACTTAATCGCCAATGGATGGGCTGTGATTTGGATGCCCAATATAATCAATGGGCGATAGGGAGACTGGAAAATGTACGGCGCATGAGCAAGGAAGAATGGATAGCCTTCGACCGCAAAACCGCCGAACGCCGGGAGTCGATTCGATGACGCTTGCCGAGTTAGTCGCCCATGCCACGAATAAAGGGCTATTCCTCAGCGTAAGCGATTACGTCGCTTTCTGTTCACGCTATTTAGAATTCGCCGAAACCGGCTTGCAAGCGCGTATCGTGTCGCAGAACGAAAGCCATTACCAGTTTTTCCAGTATCGGCAAGATGGCAGTTACAATATCACTCGGCCTTTGAATGCTTTGCTGATGTATGATGCCGAGACCTTCACGGATGCTGCCGGACAATTTTCCCTGTTACTTGAACAACTGAAAGATGGCGAACAACCGTCTGAGGCATTGCGCCAAACGGTCATTCGCACGATTTACACCATTCAGCAATCCATCGGTGCGGCATTGGATGCCTTGCCCGCTGGAATGTCAAACCAAGCCCGCAAGGTAAACGGCGATTTATTTGAACGGTTCATCCGCTTGCTGATTGTATCGCTAGACGTGAATTGTGTGTCAGGAACCATGCAAGTGCCGGTTAAAGATTCTGATGGAACCGAGCTTTTCAAATCCAGTTATCAACATGATTTGTTAATCAGTAAAGATACTGAATTAAAAATCATCGGTTCGGTGAAAACCTCAAGCAAAGATCGTATTGACAAGGTTTTCATGGACAAGTTTCTGTATAACCGGCTGACGGATACCTCCTTACCGCACATCGCCATTTTTCTCAATGACGTGCAGCGCAAGAAAACCAAGCGGGAGAATGAATATGGTATAAACTCCACCTTTCTGCCCGGTCATTTCAAAGCCTATACCATCAAGCTGAATCCCTTGGATGGCGTGTACTACTGCGATATTCGCCCGAATATGATTGAGGATGCATTACTCGCCCAACACATCAAAACCATAGACCATTTTTTCTACTCCGATTTATGGGAACTGCTTAACAGGCAAGGGCAAAAGCTGGAAGAAGTCGTTATCGACAAGAAAGAAAATGGGGTTGAGGAAGGTAAGGATTGATTTGGAATCCTGTCCTTCCTTAACCAACTCCAATAAGAACACCCGAACGGAAAGCTGTACCAAGGCACAGGATAGATTGGCTGGCTTCGCTGGACGATGCTAGTGTTGATCTGGTATTTGCCGACCCGCCTTATAACATTAAAAAGGCCGATTGGGACAGTTTCGAAAGCCAAGAGCACACTATCGCGTGGTCTATCTAGTGGATAAGCCAAGCCTCGCGGGTGTTGAAGCCGACGGGTTCCTTATATGTCTGCGGCTTTTCGGAAATCTTGGCGGACTTGAAGCATCCTGCTTCCAAATATTTCAAGCATTGCCGCTGGCTGATTTGGCTTTACAATAGAGTACGATCAATCATTTGAGGTAGGCAACATGCAACTCGCCCAACAAGAAGTTATGCAGACAATTGCAAAAATACCGAAAGACGTGGACACGGAATAAATCGTGTGAAGCCAAAGGTTTACATAGAGACTTCTATTCCAAGCTTTTATTTTGAAGTCAGATCCGAGCCAGACATGGTGGCTAGGCGTGATTGGACGCGCCTTTGGTGGAGCCAGTGTCGTAAAAACTACGAGGTGGTTTCAAGCGAAGCGGTGCTATTGGAGCTTATGGGCGGAGATTTTCCGGGCCAAGGTGAAGCCTTGGAACTTGTCAATCAACTGCCTTTGCTTGCGTGAAGAACCCATCATGGAAATTGTCGAGGCTTATATCAAACATAGGCTTATGCCAAGTGACCCGCTAGGCGACGCACTTCACTTGGCGATTACATCGTATCATGGCTGCGATTTTTTGTTGACTTGGAATTGCAAGCACATTGCCAATGCAAATAAATTTGCCCATATCCGACGAGTCAATGCCATTTTAGGCATCTATTGCCCTTCGTTGGTGACCCCATTGGAATTAATGGAGATAATAGAATGAAAGACGACCCTGTAATCGCAGAAATTCGACGTATCCGACATGAGATGTCTGAGAAATTTGGTCATGATCCAAAACGGCTGATTAAATTCCTTCAGGATCAAGAAAAGTTACATTCCGAGCGTCTCGTTTATTCCCGTTCTAATCCACAGAAAAATGAGAAAGCAGCCTAAGTCCGTAAGGCGCATTAGCGGCATATTGCGCCGAATGTAGAACCTAAGGCGAACCTAGTTTCCAAAGTAACTTAAGAGATTACTCCAATGAACATCACCGGTTTGATTACCGCAAAAGTTGTCAATTTGCCGCCCGATCATCAAGCAGAGGTTCTCCGGTATGTCTTGGCATTGATAGGGGAACCCCCTTATCCAGAACCTCATAACCCGGAACGGACAGCCGTTACGAAGCGCTACGGGGTTTACAACCCCGCCGCTAACATTATGTGCGAAGTTATGCAACCGATATGGCACAAAACGTTACGGACGGGATTACAAATCCCGTCCGGCTTTGAAGCCAACTGGCTCTTAATATGTCTGTGACTTTTCGGAAATCTTGGCGGATTTGAAGCATCCGGCTTCAACATATTTCAAGCATTGCCGCTGGCTGATTTGGCATTAATTCTGTTTGCGGGCTACGCAAGACGGCCAAGCCAAAGACGTTCCTACGTTTTGCTGCCGAAATAACCGATGAAGGGCGCAAAAAATCGTAAGCTGCGGTAAAATCGAAGATACCTCTTATACAAAACACACGAGAAAACCATGTCCTCGACTCATCGCATTCAAATAGACCCAACCGTCTGTCATGGCAAACCATTTATTCAGGGAACCCGTGTGCCTGTCTCCATTGTGGTTGGTAGCCTAGCCGCAGGTATGACAATCGAAGAAGTGCAACAGGAATACGATTTGACTCGGGAAGACATCCAAGCTGCCTTGGCGTTCGCTAATGATTTAGTGCAACAAGAATCTTTCCATAGACTTCCCCAAGTCGCGTGATGGACTTCCTGCTGGATTCCAATATGCCAAGGTCAGCTTTGCGGGCGCTGACCGGAGCGGGTCATCAGGCTTGGCACGTCCGTGATATTGGCTTGGGCGATGCGCCGGATGAACGCATTGACCGACACGCCTTGACTCAAGGATGGATTCTAGTCACCCGCGATCTTGATTTTTGTGACATTCGCAATTATCCGCCAGAGCATACCCCGGGCCGCCTTGTGCTGCGCGTTGACGATACTAGTACCGCCAATGAAATAGCTCAGTTGCTTCAACGTTTTCTGATGTTGCCTGAATTAGTGGGCCATATTCCGGGCCATTTGGTCATTCTCGATTTTAACCGGGTTCGATTCCGCCCTGCCTTAAAGCCATCATGATTCCCAAACACATCGCAATGTGGGCAACGGGGTAATGCGCATTAGGGGTAATCCGCGTAATGCACAGAATGTAGAAAAATAGCCTAAGCTCGTATCCAAAGTAACTTAAGAGATTACCCTAATGAACATCACCGACTTGATTACTGCAAAAGTCGTCGATTTGCCGCCCGATCATCAAGCCGAGGTTCTCCGGTATGTGTTGGCGTTGACAGGGGAACCCCCTTATCCAGAACCCCATAAACCAGAACGGACAGCCATTATTTTGCAAAGGACTTGGGGTGCATGGAGTAATATGAGCCGTGAGGAAATAGACTCCACATTGGCTATAATGCGCGATGAATGGGATCGTGATGAAGCTTGGCCCGACATTCAGCCATGAATTATTGTATTGTCGATACCAATGTTGTCATTTATTATCTTCATCAGGTTGGCGGGGATGATTACCGCAAATATTTCGATAGAATAGTAAGCCGTGGATCGGTGATTTCCGTCATTACCCGTATTGAGGTGTTAAGCTGGCCGGGATATTCAGGTAACTTGATTGCCTTGTATTTCAAGCATTGCCGCTGGCTGAACTTGCATTACAATAAAGTACGATCAATCATTTGAGGTAGGCAACATGCAACCCGCCAAACAAGAAGCTATGCAGACAATTGCAAAAATGCCAGAAGACGTGGACATGGAAGAAATCATGTATCAGTTATATGTGCTTGAGAAAGTCCGCAGAGGCAGGGAGGATGTCGCCAAAGGCAGAGTCACCACAGCAGAAGAGTTAAAGCGCGAGATCGAGCAGTGGTAATCTGGTCGGATGAGGCTAAAGCCGATCTCCGCATGATTTATGAATTCATTGCCAAGGATTCAAAGCATTATGGGCGCAAAGTTATCCAAGAAATTGCTATAAAAGCGGACATTCTGGATTCATTGCCGCGTTTAGGCCGAATGATGCCGGAAATCGGTGATGAAAATGTCAGGGAAATTCCAATGTACTCCTACCGAATCATTTACGAAATTCTAGGGCAGAATGTTTCGATAGTTGCCGTTGCGCATAAGCGAAGAAACATTAAACCGAAGATTTTAAGAGAATCTAAACCATGTCCATGAACTACCAATTTTACCTAGTCCGCGATCCCGCAATATGCGGGGGCGAAACCGTGATTAGAGGAACCCGCGTGACCTTGCGTACCGTGTTGGCAAGCCTTGCGGAAGGGATGACAGCGGCAGAAATTCTAGAGGACTTTCCGTCCTTGGATGAAAAGGCTATCCGGGCAGTGATTGCTTTTGCCGCTGTTTCGGCAGAAGAAGACCTGCCATTACCTCCCGTCCCTACGTTTGCATGAACATCAAACTGGATGAAAATCTGCCCGCTAGACTAGTGCCGTTGCTTGCGAAACTCGGTCATCAAGTGGATACCGTATCTGACGAAGGATTTACCGGAAAACCGGATCACGAAGTTTGGCATTAGGTAATACAACAAGCATTGCCGCTGGTTGATCTGGCATTACAAGAATAAGGCGAATCTGGGCAGTGATTGTGGGCGTTCCCATGAGAGCATTATTCACTTTGGCAAATCCAGTGCCATGCTATTGAACACCGGGCCATAGCTGTATAATTGTTTCTATGCCTCTATGCATGGCAATCGCATGAAGCGATAGCTTGGATTTGAGCGTGGGTAAAGCGCCGTCATTTTGGCAAGGATGCCAAAATCCATCTTCCAAGGACGGCAAACTCTCCCAACGGACGAGGGTTCGGGGCATCCCTGCAATCTGGATTCATGAGGGACAATCCCTGTCCCTCACCCTTCGGGCAGCAAAGCTGTGCAAATCGGCTATCCTGCCGATTTGTCCGGCGATCCATGCCGGAATGACGAGGTTCTGGCCTTCATGTGATTGCCCTAGCGAACTACCAGATTGAAATATAGAGGATAAATAAATGATAAACTCGGAAACCATCCTTGAGCAGTTGCAAATTTCTAAAGAAAACCTACTTAATGAAGTTTCTTTGTTACTGGGTAAACAACAGCTTGCCGAATACCGCATGGAAATAGAATATTTTGAAAAAAAATATCAACAAACTTTTGCAGAATTTAATCAGGCTTTTCAAGCCCAAACTGCAAGCTATGAGATGGAAAATGACTGGCTCAATTGGAAATTTGCCGTAGAGAGTTTTGCATATTGGCAAAAGCTGTTGAGTTAAGCATGTTTTTAGACGTTTTAGATGAATACAAAGACATTATTGCCAGCTATGATGTTTTGCAATTTAGAATGGTGGGTGCATCGTATCAATTTGTTGCTAAAGTGTGTTTGAACAATCAAACCGAATTGCACGTTAAAGATTATCTGTTTCTGGATGGCACAAGAAAATACTCTTACCATTGGCAAGATGCACAAGGAAACTGTATTGTACGTTGGGATAATGCACCGCATCATCAGGGAGTTACCAACTTTCCTTTTCATAAACATCTTGGTGAACATGAAACAATAGCCGAATCACCACCGATGAAATTAAATGCCGTGCTAGATAATCTTCGCAAAGTGATTAAATATCATTAGCCGGGAAGGCCGATTGTGACAGTTTCGAGAGCCAAGAGTACACTATCGCGTGGTCGATTCAGTGGATCAGCCAAGCCTCGCGGGTGTTGAAACCGACCGGTTCCCCCCTGTGTCAGGATAGATGTCGCCTCCCGCAAGGAGAATTTTTAGCCTATAGTGGGGGCGATCAAGAGGAAAACGATGACAACCTACCCTGAAGAATTCAAAGCCAAGATTATTGCCCAATTGCTGCCGCCGCATAA
>CAIOOA010000302.1 GCA_903859815.1 uncultured Methylococcaceae bacterium
CTCCAAAGGAGGACAAGGCTTGGCAAAGGCTCAATAAACTATTTGCTTCGTAGGGGCGGGTTTGGAACCCGCCCCAATAAGCCGTTGCGTCTTTGTGTCGTTGCGTGATACTTTTCTGTCTTAGTATTTCAAGGAACTTAAGCCATGTCCTCACCCGCCGAAGAAATTTGGGCGATTCTACGCGAAGTCGCCGCATCACAAAAAGACACCGACAAAAAAATCAAAGAAGTGACCGCCAGCATTGGACGATTGGGCAACCGCTTGGGGGAGTTCATTGAAGATGCGGTTCGCCCCGCTGCCGTGCGCCTGTTTAGGGAAAGGGGCATTGAAGTTCACGAGGTTTACCAAAATGTCAGTTCGCAACGTGGCGATGAAGGCATCGAGATTGATTTAATGATCGTCAATGATTTGGATTTGGTCGCCGTCGAATGCAAAAGCAATCTAAAACAGCAGGATGTGGACGAACATCTGGCTCGTTTAGCCAAAATCAAACGGCTATTGCCGAAACATGCCAACTCACGGGTCATGGGCGCGGTGGCGGCGATGGTGATTCCCGACAATGTGGCACGTTATGCCTACAGCAAGGGTTTGTTTGTGATTGGGCAAAGCGGCGAGCATTTGGAAATCCGCAATGATGCCGAGTTCCAACCGATGATTTGGTGATTCATTGCGTTTCCCCGGCCCTCTTTATGCTTAAACCCATCAGGGAACCGTATAGGACACAGAAGAAAATTTGGATTCTACTTATTAAGCAGGAGAAGTTTTCAAACTTGCCCGCTAACTTGGATTAACAGTAGCAAAACACAGTTACTCATATCCCGTCATCAACACGGCCTCACCGCTTCCTTGCGGCAAGACCATCCCGGATTAATCCAGCTTGGAATAATATTCCGCCAACTGTTTGATTTCTTGATCGCTGAGCTTAGACGCAATCAACCTCATGCGGCTGTAAATGTCATTCGCTCTTGAACCATTCTTGTAAGCCAACAAGGTTTTCTCCAAGTAGTCGGCTTTTTGACCGGCCAAGGCTGGGGTGTCGACTATTTCCCCCTGCCCGGAACCGCCATGGCAACTGGAACAAGAAGGTTCCATGCGTTTGCCGTCGCCTTTGGAGACAATGCCGGTCGGGTCGCTGGCCCCGCCTTTGCCGAGCTTGGCGGCTTGCTTGCCATACCAAGCGGCGACATCAGCCATGTCTTGCTCGCTCAGGCTCGCTGCCAAGCCATTCATCGCCGTGGTCGGGTCTTTGCGGTTGCCATTCTTATAATCCACCAATTGCTTGTAGAGATAATTCGGCAACTGCCCTTCCAACTGCGGGTTGGCGTTGGTGTCGTTATGACAACCGGCACAAGTCCCCATCAATTCCTTACCCTTTTCAGCGTTGCCTTTTTTGACAAAGTTAAGCGTTTCCAGGGTCCATGCCACTTTGCTGGAAGGTTCCGCCAACACCGGGCCGGCCACGCCCAAACAGATCAAGCCTAAAAGAATTCCTTTCATCATCAATACCCCCAAGCAGTTGGATTGTAAGTTTTCAAGACGAAGAATTGCAGGATGGGCCAGCCATAGCTCAGCATCATCAAGCCTAGGATCAACAGATTCCAAGGGATGAAGTTGTTCAGCCAACTCGACACCGGAGCATCAGCAACAATAGCGGCTTCCTCGGTGATTGAAGCATCCACAACGCCTTCGGTCTGGGTCTTGAAAAGGATGTAAACGAACAAACCGGCAGAACCGAGCAGCACCAAACCGCCGATTATCATCAACAATTCGTAGGGTTCCCATGCCAGCGTCAGCAAGCTGTTGTATTGCACAGAGGAAATGCGACGCGGCATTCCGAGCAAACCTAACACATGCCAAGGCGTGGTCATGATTGCCATGCCGACGAACCAGGTCCATAACTGGGTCAAGGCCAAGTCGTTGGAAAACAATTGCTTGCCACACAGCTTAGGCCACAAATGATAGGCAACGGCGAGGTACATCGTGACCACCGTACCAGCGAAGATCAAATGGAAATGCCCCGGAACCCAAGCGGTGTTATGCACCATGGCATTCATGGCGTAACTGGCGTTGACCATGCCGCCAAAACCGCCCAACACCAACATCAGCAAGGATAAGATTGCAGCCAACACCATGGGGTTTTGCCACGGCAAAGCGCCAATCCAGCCAAACAAGCCTTTGCCACCGCGTTTGCGACCCGCCATTTCCAAGGAGGCGATGACGGTGAAACCCGTCAGCAACGTAGGCAGCGCGACGGCAAACGTCCCGACCATGTGTCCAAACTTGGCAATATTGCTTTGTTGAGGGTCCATATACAAATGATGGAAACCGATGGGGAGTCCAAACACCAAGATCAATAAAAAGGCCACACGCGCCAATTTATCGCTAAACAGCTTGCCCCCTGCCGCTATCGGCACATAGGTATAAAGCGCGATATAGGCCGGAATCAACCAGAAATAGACGATGGGGTGCAGCGTCCACGCAAACAAGGTTCTTGCCAAACCGACATCGATGGTGTCTACCAAACCCAATGACCAAGGCAGCAATTGGAACACTGACTCCAGTGCCACGCCTACGCTGGTCCATGCCCACAGATAGGCATTGGTCGTGGTGGCAAACATCGGCAACGGCACGGTTTCGCCGGGGTGCGCCTTCTTCCATTGGTTGAACATGACGATCATGATGACTGTCCAAAACCACGATCCCACGACCAGCAAGGTTGCGCCGATATAGAACAGCACATTGGCCTGGATGGGTGGGTAGAAGGTGTATAGCACCGAAGCCTTGCCTAGCAACAGCGGAATGGCTGCCAGCACCACACCAGTCAAGCTGACCGCATAACCGGCCCATGCCAGCACCGGATTCCAGATCGGCGTTTTCAGGCTAGTCGTGGCGGTGTAATAACCAAACCCCATGATGAAGAAAGTGGTCAACACAAAAGCCATCAACACTCCATGGGTGCTGACCGAGGCGAAATAAACTGCGGGGGATTGGATGAATTTCAGCAACCCGCTGCGTTCCAGCACTTGGTACATGCCGAACACGCTGGCTAGGGCAAACGAGCCAAACGCAATCCAAAAGTTGAAAAGCGCCAAGCGCTTAGTTGTCGTATCTATCATGGCTGTTTGCCTCCGGTCTTATGCGCGGCCCATTCATCCTGGGTCAGCACGGTGACTTTGCTCCACATGTGGTCGTGGCCCATTCCGCAATATTCGTTGCAAAGCAGGGGATATTCACCCGGTTTGGGAAACACGGTGGTCACCTCCGACACATGACCCGGCAGAATCATCGTTCCCATGTTGGTCATGGGTATGTGTGCGCCATGAATCACGTCCAAGCTTGCGATGCGGAATTGGATGTTCTTATCCACGGGAACGAATATCTCGCGAGGAAAAAAGCCATAGCGAGCCGCCACCAAGGTGACTTGGATAGTCCCGTCCGGGAGTGTAGTCGGTTGAACGCCCAATTTGTCCTCGGCGAATTCCGCGCTCAAATGCAAGCTGGGGGACTCAATCGTTTCCCAATGGCTGGGGGGGTTCAGGTGCAAAAACAAGGCCCCTATGCCTAAGATGACGACCATGAAAGCCATCATGGCAGCCGCCACGTAAAGCCAGTTTTTTTCTAAATGTTCGATCTGTAAATCCTGTTCGCACAGGCCCAGTCGAGATCGAATCTTGCTTATCCAGGAGTTTGGATTCATGCATTACCTCGTTAATGGTTTATAGTTTGCCGACCTTGTTTGCATGGAGGGCTTTACGATTTGCTTTAGCTGACTGTTCCTCTTGGCAAGAAAATTCCTAAATAAAGGAACAACCAAGCGACCGTCATGCCTATCGCAGTGACAATGAGCAACACCCAAGTCCCAATGGGAGGATGTTCATGCTCTTCGGGGGTTTGATTTTCAGTGGACATGGTGACTCTCTAAAAAAGTGATGCTTTTGGGTCGAAAAGCGGGTTGTTTCGAAAATCGAAACGCTAGTATCAAGGGGACTATTGAGGTTGCCTCCCTCACCCCCAAAATAGTTTGGCGTAACAGCCTGTAAATTTAACGTAATGTTGGCCTTTGGTCGAGTCATTTGACATATTTAAAATGTTTCAAATAACACATAGTTCGATCCAAGCGCCTGCGGCTGGCATAGTTGGAGCGTCAAAGCTTGCTTTGACAAGGGAGTTGGAAAAGCGAAGCTTGCTTCGCCTGTCAAAGCAAGCTTTGACGCTCCGGCCCTAAGTCAAAGCAAGCGTTGACGCTCCAGCCCTAAGTCAAAGCAAGCTTTGACGCTCCAACTATGCCAGCCGCAGGCGCTTGGATCGAACTATGTGTTATTTGAAACATTTTAA
>CAIOOA010000303.1 GCA_903859815.1 uncultured Methylococcaceae bacterium
CAGTAGCGAGTTACCATCCATGGCACTGGATTCCCGCATCCCGGCGGGAATGACGGCGGGTTTGTCGTTCCGGCATGGACTGCTGGAACCCAGTCACAGGGAAGTGAGTCTGCGGGTTGGTGCTTTGCCCAAATCATACATACACCCTGCTGCTAGTTACCGTCCTTGGCACTGGATTCCCGCATCCCGGCGGGAATGACGGCGGGTTTGTCGTTCCGGCATGGACTGCCGGAACCCAGTCACAGGGAAGTGAATTTACGGGTTGGTGCTTTGCCCAAATCATGCATACACCCTGCGGCGAGTTACCATCCTTGGCACTGGATTCCGCCAGTCCATGGGCGGAATGACGGGCTTTTATCGCTTACGCTGAGATTGTTAGGCATTCACAGAATCCGCCGCCGGGTCATCGACTTTCACCGGGACTTTGCCGGTGAGAAGGTCTTGCATGAGGCCGAGCTTTTGATATTTTAGCTTAATCAATTGATTACGATTTGAACATATGTGAAGTTCAGCTTTATCAACTAATTTGGCGATTGTTATTTGCTCCTTTCTTGTTGGTCTGGCAACTAGAATAGGGTGAATATCGTTTCTATTCAATGATGGAGAACCTGACCTAGTGCCAAATCTTGCGAGGTCTAAATGGACGCAAAGATGAAAAACAAACTTTTCAAAATTATTATTAAAATTGGTAACAAACAGACTAGTGTCATGTGCCCAGAAGTCTTGCTCCAAAAAGTGAACTTTGCCTATTGTTCCTTTTCTGCCAACAACTACGTTAGGACTTTTTGTGGTTGCTTCAGAATGGAAACCTATTACTCCAGACGATGATATAACAGGATAAGCTCCTTCTCTAAATTGAGCTCCTACAATGTCGTGACCTCTTTGAAAACTAGCTATCTTTCCAAGTGGTACTAATTCCCACTCCTTCGGAATCCACCCAATCGCGGTTTGCTGATACAACTCAGGGGCTTGCTCGCGGGGCGGGCGCAACTGGCCGTTGGGCAGCACACCACGGGTGAACAAGTCGTGCATCAACCCGGCTTTGATCTGCTGGTATTTCTCAATCAGCGCTTCGGTTTTTTCGATAGCCGTGTCGATGCTGGTGAGGATAGCGGCGATTTTTTGCTGTGCGTTAGGGTCAACAGGATGCGGAATCAAAACACGGGCAGTATCTTTTTTGTTGATTTCCAAAAAAGTACTTCCCGCTGCATAGCGTTCAAATGCACCTTTAAGCCGTTGCACTTGGTAGAACAGAAACTTACCATCAACATTATGCAAAGGTGAGAGGCATTTAAAACCTTGATTTGTGCATACCGGTACACCTGCTATTTTTGAAATGCCAACAGTTGCGCGAGAAGTAAACAGAATTGTCCCCACAGGAAGCACTTTGGCGGATGAATTTAGAAGTCCCCTTTTTGTAATTTGGTCAGCAGTATCAAACAAGTAGTTTGTGCGACACGCTGTAATATCTGTTGGTGTTACCCAAGGAATATCACCACCCCAATACTCTGCAACATCACGCGAGGGAGTTCCACCACTCGTGATTTCAGCCAAATTACCGAGTGGTAAGTTACGCCACATACCCCAACTCCTCCAAAAACGCTTTCAACTCCGCTGCCGCTAGCTCGCGTTCGGCTTCAATCTGCTTGGCGGTCACGGCATATTTGCCCCAAAGGCTTTCAATCGCGGCGATACAGGCGCGTTGGTCGGCGCGTAGGTATTGCCGATAACTATCAAACAACACATTGCCTAGCCGTTCGATGATGACTTGCCGCGCTTCGTCCAGGCTGATGTTCAGCCGTGCCTGTTCCACCAGTTCATCGCGGTTTTTCTCGGTGGATTTAATCAGGGCTTTCAGCGTCTTGGCTTCGTCTTCCAGTTTTTTGTGGCGGGTCAATTGGGCCTCGATGCGTTCGGCTTCTTTGCGGTGGCTGTCGGCATCGCCAAAACGGCTGTCGCGCTTAGCCAGTTTCTGGTTGCCCTTGGCTTCCTTCAGCGCGGCTTTCAGCGCTTTGACTTCATCGGTGGGCAACACGCCGGTGTCTTCGCTGTCTTCAAAATCTTCCTCGCTGGCAGCGGCGAATAGGGCTTGCAACTCGGCGATGCGGCTGTGTTGGCTTTCCAATTCGGCCAGCACGGCGGGGAATTGGCTTTGCAGGATGTCTTCGTCCGGGATCAGTTCCGCTCCCCATCCGCTGGCGGCGATGGATTTGAAATCGGCTTTCAACAAATTGTAATAATTGGCGAAAGCACCGCGTATCTGGTAGCGGTTTAGCAGGTGTTGACCGGTAAAGGTGACCTCGATGCTGTCCAGCAACGTGGCCCGCATGGCGTAGACGTTGTTCGGCTTGGCCTGTTGGTTGGCGGCATCGGGGGCCAGCCCTTCGATCAGCGGCAAGTGCAATTGCCACCAGGCTTGCAGTTGTTCAATGAATTCAGTCTGACGTTGCTGTACGCCGGGGTGTTGGTTGACATGCGCGGCAATGGCACGTTTGTCTTGCAGTGCTTGGCTGAAATCGGCGTAGATGACCTGTTGTAGCCCGGATGGAGCCGCATTGCGGCGAAATCCGGGGTCTTGCGTGGGTTGATTCCCCGGATTGCGCCCCTGCGGGGCTTCATCCGGGCTACGCAAACACTCTTCTGATGGTTGCCTCTCGACAAAACAACTCTCCCGCAACCCGTCGTAGTTTTGCCAGAAATGCGCCAAGGTGTCGATTTCACTAACCGGCACACCGCCATGCAGATGGGCGCGTACATCGTGGGGTTCGGGCGGCGGGGCGTTGTCCACATAACGACGGATGTTGCAGTTGTAATCCTCGGCCTTGATCTCATCCACCGGCACACGCCGCGCATAGGCGGGGATGTCATGCCCTGCGCGGTAGGCATGGACAATCTTGTCGATGTCTTCGGGCCGCAGATGGTTTTGCGCCTTGCCTTCGCGGTATTCGCGGTCGGCGTTGATGAACAGCACCGAGTTGCGTTGTTGGCTACCCGCCTTGTTCAACACCAGTATGCAAGCAGGAATGCCCGTGCCATAGAACAGATTGCTGGGCAGGCCAATTACCGTCTCCAAATAGCCTTTGTCGATGAAATACTGTCGCGCTTCGCGTTCTTCGCCGCCCCGGAATAGCACCCCATGCGGCATCACTGTCGCCAATCGCCCATGGGCTTTGGTCACGGCCAGCATGTGCTGGACGAACATCAAATCGGCTTTCTTGCCTTTTTCCGGCATCCAGACTGGGAACCGCCCGGGGAACTTGATTTCCTTCTTGATGTAATTCTGGCTAAACGGCGGATTGGCCAGCACCCGGTCGAAGCGTTTAAGCTGGCCGTCGTCGTCTTGGTGTTGCGGTTCGCGGATGGTGTCTTGCTGGCGGATGACGGCGTGAGAAATGCCATGCAGCAGCATGTTCATTTTGCAGATGGACCAGGTTGTCCCCATCTTTTCCTGACCGTACAAGGCCAACTCTTGTGGGTCGCCGCCACATTCGCGCACATAGTCCCGCGCTTGGATCAACATGCCGCCCGAACCCACGGTGGGGTCGTAGACGCTCATGCCTTCCTTGGGGTCGCAGATTTCCACGCAGACGCGCACGACTTCGGCGGGGGTGTAGAACTCGCCGGCCTTTTTGCCCGCTTGGTCGGCAAATTCTTTCAACAAATATTCATACGCCGCGCCAAGCAAGTCGGGAAACTCAAAGTCGTCGTCCTTGAGGGGAATTTTCTCGAAGTTCTGAATGAAGTTAGTCAGCGTGTCGTCATCCAGCGTTTGCTGCCCAATCTTGCGATTGAAATTGATGTTGCCGAGTACGTCCTGCAAGGCATCGGCATTGTCTTCTTCCAAGGCTTCCAATGCCTTGTTGAGCATAGTGCCGACATCGTCCTTGACGTGTTTGAGGGCCGGGTAATGGGTGAATACAGGCTTTCCATTCTTGTCGATGGTGATGTCAGACCAAGGCTCGTTCCAGCGGGCGCGTTTAGGCACAAAGAAATATTTGCCGGAGTATTGGTCGGGGTCTTCCAGATTCAGGGCAATGTCGGCCTCGCTCAAGCCCTCGGCCAAACCTTGCCGCTTGATTTCCTCCCGGCGTTGGTCGAACAGATCGCTGGCACGTTTGAGGAATAACATGCCAAAGATGTATTCCTTGTATTCGCTTGCATCCATGTTACCGCGCAGGTCGTCACAGGCGGTCAGCAATAGGTTTTCCAGCCGGGACAGCGTCAGTTTTGTGTTCGCCATGTATCCATTATTCCTTGTTAAGCTTCTTATTCGTGATGGAAAATTCGTTTGCAAATGCGCTTAATCAGCGTTTCATCCTTGGAATAAACACAAAAAAGCCAGCAATTACGCTGGCTTGTTCACTCCGTAGGAGTTGGTTTGAAGGGTTTTTGGTGGAGGCGGCGGGGATTGAACCCGCGTCCGCAAATCCTCCGCCTTTGGCTCTACATGCTTATCCCACTCATTGGATTTAATCGACTTCCGCCCGAGAGGCAGGGAGAAAAACCGACGATTCCGGTGTTGTTTAGCGCATCCACCCCGGAAGAGCTTCAGCGCGAGCTTACAATTGGGTTACCCCCGGAACCAGCCGCCTATAAGCGGGCCGCTGGCCGAAGGCTAGCTGACTTAAGCAGCTAGAGCGTAGTTGTCGTCGTTGGCAACTAAATGTTTGCAGATGGATTTACGAGGTATCCTGCACCTCGGCATGCACCTAGGGTTTTGCGATCCACGTCGAAGCCATGTCGCCCCCATGTACTTTTTGACACTGTAACTTGGATTAAGTTTTCGGTAATTGGTGCGGATGGTCGGATTTGAACCGACACGACTTACGTCACCACCCCCTCAAGATGGCGTGTCTACCAATTTCACCACATCCGCAGTTTGACAGTTATTTCCCACCGGGCAGGACAGGCGGTTGATCGGGAAGATCGCTCTTGATAGGCGGAGCTACTGGCTGATTGCCTATTGGCGGGAGATCTGTCTTGACCTGTCCAGAAACTGGTGTATCCAGAATGTCTTGCCCCTTATTATCTTGCCTAGCGCCTAAATATGCAAGAAGTATGCTTGTCGAGAAAAACAGAATGGCAAGGATGGCAGTGCTACGGGACAAAAAAGAGGCAGTGCCTCTCGCTCCAAATACCGTATTGGACGCTCCCCCACCAAAGCCCGCACCAGCATCGGCACCACGACCCTGCTGAAGCAATACCATACCGATAATTGCTATGGCAACGATGACATGTAAAATGGTAAGTACCTGAACCATATGTCACCTAGGCAGAATGACAAATTTTCAAGAATGAGTTGGCATCCAGCGATGCGCCCCCGATAAGGCCACCGTCTATATCAGGCATGGAGAACAAGGCTGCTGCATTGTCACCCTTTACGCTTCCCCCATAGAGAATTTGAATTTTTTCCGCAACACTGGCATCAAGTTTTGCAATTTTGGCTCTGATCCAAGCATGAACTTCTTGAGCTTGCTCTGTAGAGGCGGTTTTGCCGGTTCCAATCGCCCAAACCGGTTCATAAGCTATGACTGCTTTGGTCAAAGAAGCGACACCAGAAGAATTAAGAACGGCATCAAGCTGTTCGCCAATGACTTCAAATGTACGATCAGATTCACGCTCTTCAAGTGTTTCACCGATGCACAAGATAGGAACAAGTCCATGCTGGATGGCTTTCGCATAGCGAGCGGCTACCAATGCACTAGATTCACCATAAACCATACGCCGCTCTGAGTGTCCGACGATAGCCAGAGCGCACCCTAGTTCCAATAACATTGGCGCAGAAATCTCACCCGTGAATGCTCCCTCGTCTTGGTCGGCTACATTCTGTGAGCCAAGAAGCACGGAGGAACCCTTCAGCAACTCGCTCGCATCAGGAAGATGAACGTAAGGTGGGCAAACGCCTACGTCAACATTGGCGAGTTGGCCCAAACCTGCCAAAATTTCACCCAGAAGCGCGCGCGTCTTGTCACGGCTACCATTCATTTTCCAATTACCAACCACTAAGGAACGACGCATTTCATGCTCTCCACGAAATAAAAGTCTTCATTTTAAGCAATTCATGTGATTAAATCAACATTGACATTTTTTTTGTATTTTGCTTCTTAACATCTACAACAAATAAATTTCTGATCATTTTTAAGTATCGACACTTCAATGCTTAACGCCATATATCGTAGGGTAGGAAAACATTTGGCTCCACAAGGCGAGAGATCACGCTTGAGCGTATTAATTTATCATCGAGTTCTAAAGGAAGAAGACCCACTTTTTCCAAATGAAGTGACCGCTGACTCCTTCGACAAACAGCTTGCAGAATTAGGTAAAGTTTTCAATATTTTACCACTTGAAGAAGCAATAATGAGATTAAAATGCAACGACCTTCCCACGTGTCCAGCATGTATAACTTTTGATGATGGTTATGCCGATAACGTATCAATTGCATTGCCGATACTAAAAAAATATAATTTTCATGCTACTTTCTTCATTGCCACCTCCTATTTAGACGGTGGTCGAATGTTTAACGATACCATTATACACGCCATCCGTATGGCAAACAAAACTTATGCCGATCTTACTCAATTTGGTCTGCAAAAATATAAAATTGAAACCTTTGAAGATAAAACCCATGCCATAAACTCTATATTAAAATATGTCAAATACCTTTCTGTGTTTGAACGAGAGAATATAGCTAACAAAATTACTGAAAAGTTGACAGATATAGAACCTCCGAAAGACTTGATGATGAGTTCTGAGCAAGTCAAAGAGTTAACTAGATTTGGCATGGGCGTAGGCGGTCACACGGCTCACCATCCTATATTGGCAAAACTAAATTCAAATGAGGTTAGGCAAGAAATTGAGGAAGGTAGAGAATATTTGGAGTCAGTGCTAGGTGAAAAGATTAAACTTTTTGCTTACCCCAATGGAAAGCCGGGAGTTGATTACCTTCCAGAACAATCCGATATTTTACGAAAAATGAATTTTTTAGCTGCATTTTCTACGCAATGGGGTGTAGCACATAGAAATAGTGACATTTTCCAAGTACCTAGATTTACCCCTTATACAAAAAAATTAGCGCATTTTACGCCAATGTTGATACGAAATTTAACGCATAAACAATAAGCTAAGGGTAACAGTTTTATTCGTCAAATGATGGTTATAGTTTTATGCGATGATCCAGTTTAATTTCCTTTATAAGTAGTAATGAAGTTAGTCTAATCTTGCCATGTTGCTCTGGTTAGAGCTTGACAGCTTTTATGTTTAATGTGATAATTTAATTGTTTATTATTATTTTTTGATTTCGAGAATTTTATATAAAAGAACACTAAACATGATGACTAAAGATATCGTAAAGCAAATTATAATAAAGAACCTTAATCTCAGTGATCGTGTAGGCGAATTAACCATGTCAAGTCAACTTCTTGGTGCAATACCTGAACTGGATTCCATGGCTGTCGTGAGTATAATCACTGCCTTGGAAGATAGTTTTGGCTTTTCGGTGTACGATGATGAAATCAGTTCAGAAAATTTCAAGAGCTTAGGAACTTTAGTTGATTTCGTGGAAAATAAATTGAATGAGTGATGCCAGTCTATTTAGTATAGAGCCATTTTTTTTACCACTTGGTTCCGAGTATATATTTTGTAATTTTATAACTCCAATAACTCGAAACCCAAAAGCTTGTGTTTTATACTTACACCCTTTCGCTGAGGAAATGCATAAATCACGCCGTATGGCGGCGCTTCAGGCACGCAAATTTGCAAGTCAAGGATACGCCGTACTTCAAATAGATTTAATGGGGTGTGGCGATAGCTCAGCGGATTTTGAAGATGCAAGCTGGGACATATGGAAAGAGTGTGCGAAAATAGGTGTTTGTTGGTTAACAAATAAGATGGATCTACCAATAATTTTGTGGGGTTTGAGATTAGGGGGACTGTTGGCGGTAGAAGTGTCTCGCCAACTTCCTAGGATTTCGGGATTGATTCTTTGGCAGCCAACAACCAATGGCGAAAATTTTATCAACCAATTTTTACGGATTAGAATAGCAAGTGAAATGCTTGCACCAAATCAATTAAATATAGGAATAAAGCAGTTACGAGAAAAACTCAACTCAGGTGAATCGGTTGAAGTAGGTGGCTACTCATTATCATCGAAAATGGCACTTGCAATCGATAAATTACGTATAATGGATACAATGATTACTTGTGAGGTATTCTGGTTTGAATTATCAAATATTAATGCCACTACAATATCACCAGCAAGCATAAAAGTTATAGATTATTGGAAGAGTTTAGGAACTAAAGTACATGAATATAGTATAAAGGGAGATTATTTTTGGCTAAGCCAAGAAATTCAGGAATGCCATGATTTATTAGATCAAACACAGAAAGCAATTCTCAAATTAGTCCCATGAAGTTTCACGAAAAGCCAATTATATTTGAATGTAAGGCCATGAGGTTAATTGGTATAATAACTTTATGTGAAAAGCCATCTAACGTCGCAGTTCTGATAGTTGTAGGTGGACCTCAGTATCGTTCAGGAAGCCATAGACAATTTACAATTCTTGCCAGACATCTAGCTATGAATGGAATCTCATCACTTCGTTTTGATCATCGAGGGATGGGAGACAGTGAAGGTAGTCCGAGAAGATTTACAGAATTGAATGATGATATAAGATTGGCCATAGATAATCTAATTAGCTCTTTAGAGAATATCAATAGGATTTTCATTTGGGGTCTCTGTGATGCTGCATCTGCAATTTTATATTATGCCCATACCGATCCTAGAATCAACGGAATTATTTTATTGAATCCGTGGGTGCATACAGAAATAGGCGCCGAAAGAGCAAGATTAAAACATTACTACTTTTCACGTCTTGTGCAAAAATCATTTTGGTCAAAATTATGGTCTGGAGAAGTCAATATAATAGATTCAATGAAGGAAATATACTCAACAATTAATAACATGATATTAACCAAAATTTTGTCGGATAATCAGAAAATATTAATTACTGAATGTGATGATAAGCTTACATTTATTGATGACATGCTAATAGGCTTGAAACACTTTAAAGGAAAAGCTTTAGTCGTTTTAAGTGGTAACGATCTGGTTTCACAAGAGTTTCAGCAATTGATTGAGCATAATAAAGATTGGAGAAAACCTTTCACATCCTCAAGAATAGAAAAAGTTATGGTTAAAGATGCCAACCACACTTTTTCTAATAAACTATGGCGGAACCAGGTAAATGATTTGACAGTTAAATGGATAAATAAACAAATTAATTAATACAACAACAATTGTTTTTCATAATTATGGAAAAAAAAGTTTTAATGATTGCATTTCACTTTCCTCCTCTGAAAGGGAGTAGTGGAATTCAGCGTACTTTGAAATTTTGCCAATATTTACCAAACCGAGGATGGAATCCAATAGTATTAAGTGCAAATGAAAGAGCTTACGAAGCTGTTAGCCAAGAACAAATTAAGGATATACCTCCTAATATTGTTGTGAAGCGTGCATTTGCCTTAGATACTAAGAAGCATCTATCGATAAAGGGACGCTATCCCATTTATTTGGTTTTACCTGATAGATGGTTTACTTGGTTTTTTGGTGGTGTTATCCAAGGGTATATTTTAGTCCATAGACACAAGCCATCTATTCTCTGGTCTACCTACCCAATTGCAACTGCGCATTTAATTGGATATGCGTTACACCGGATTACTGGAATTCCTTGGGTTGCTGATTTACGTGACCCTATGGCTCAAGACGGTTATCCAGAAAACCCATTGCAATGGAAATTTTTTAAATGGATAGAAGATAGAATAGCTAAGTATGCATCAGCAGTGTGCTTTACAAGTCCAAACGCACTTGAAGAGTTCATGACCAAACATTCTATTGTTCTTGATAAATCAAAATTACAATTAATAGAAAATGGATATGATGAAGAATCCTTTCAGGAGGCTTTGCAATATCTAAAGCTTAACCCACCTAACCTTAATAAGCCAACTACTTTATTACATAGTGGTATAATTTATCCATCTGAAAGAGATCCTGAGCCATTTTTCAAGGCAGTCTCAACATTAAAGAAAAATGGTAAACTTAATAGTAATATAATCAATATTATTTTAAGGGCTACTAACCATGATGATATGCTTAATGGTCTGATAAGCTCATACGATATTAAAGATATTGTTATCTTAGCCCCACCCCTACCCTATATTGAAGCGTTAGCTGAGATGCTATGCGCAGATGGACTAATTTTATTTCAGGCCGCTAACTGTAATTATCAGATACCCGCAAAATTATATGAATATCTACGTACTGGACGCCCCATTCTCGGGTTGACTGATGAAGAAGGAGATACAGCTTTAATATTGAAAAGGTTTCCAATAAATATGATATGCAATATAGCTTCTAGCAAAGAAATTGAATCAACATTATTTAAGTTTATTAGACAACTTAAAGACTTTTCTCCAATTTCTGATATGGCCTTTGAGCTTTCTCAATACTCACGACAACAAAAAACCTATGCTTTAGCAAATTTATTTGACAGAGTTATAAAATGATAAAGTATTTATGCCTTTTGATTAGTATTCTGTTTGGTATAACATATCAAACCTGTTATGCTGCAACCTTGGAATGTCCAAACGCAAGAGGAAGTACAAATGGCGGCCATTCAGGACAGTTTGGCCCTTTCGACTATAGAGACCCTGCTAATAGGATTGGGCCATCTAGTCCACTGCATGTTGTAGAGATATATCATTTTACTACAGGTGTTGCAACATTGACCAAAGGGGAATCAAGTAGTGTCACTGGCGATCTTAGCTATACACTTAGAGCATTTCCAAACCATCACAGGGCTTTGCAATCCTTGGCAGATTTGGGCATTCAAGCCAAACGAATAAATGTTGGCGACCTACCTTACTCAATCCCGTGTTTTTTTATTAGAGCAAAAAACTATTCACCAACAGATGGTATGGTAGATGCCGTCTATGCGTATTATTTAGCCAATATGAATCAAAAAGATTTAGCTCGTATTGAAGCTGATCTGGCAATCAAAAAGGCAGATAATAATCCAAGAGTCTACTATGACTCTGGACTTGCATATTATTATATTGGAGACTATAAAAAAGCAAAGGAATGTTCGGAAATGGCCAAAAAATTAGGGTCAACTGCTGTTGGTCTTGATACACTCTTATCGAAGGTTAATGTTAAATAATTTATAGATAGCATAAATAACCAGCATTAATAACTAATAAATAGTAATACTCTAAAAACAATAAGCTAACTTGAAAATCAATTAATATATGTTTCCTTTTCCATGTAGAGTGTATTTTTTATGGATACAAGGCTTAGATTATAAACTCATTTCTATCTAAGGAATCGAGATTTGCAATTTGTTATCTCTCAGAGTATGCCTATGCATTCCCGTATATACATTAGGAAGTGCATGATCATTCTATTATTCTCAATTCAACTTATAACTAGTAGCACGGCATTTTGTGAAGAAGTCGTTGTTGCTGTACATAAAGGTACTTCTGTAATTTCACCAATTTCACGGTACACATTATCTGCCATATTTGGAATGCGGTCGACAACGTGGACAGATGGAACAGCAATAAAGGTTTTTGTATTGCCTGATGATAGTCATTTACATTCACTTTTTTGCAAGCAAATCCTACATATATTTCCTCATCAACTTCGAACTGCTTGGGACAGATTGGTTTACTCTGGAACAGGTCAAGCACCTATTGTTTTAGGTTCTGAGCAAGAAATGCAAGCACGTATAGCAAGCACACCTGGGGCGATAGGTTATTTACCAAAGGAAACGTTTGATGAAAATATTACCATATTACCTGTGGAATAGTACGTTTCCTCCTTTAGTAAGTAACTTCGCATACTGCGAGAGATGTAGAAAACCTATGTCGCTTAGTTTTAAGAAGTATTTTTTCAAGCGATTTATTATCTATATTATCCTTTTTTTGTTTAGTTTAACAACCAATGCGTTCGAACTTTTCGACAGCGTACAAGTTCATGGTTTTGCTTCGCAGACTATGTTTATGACCTCTGGCAATAACATGTTTGGCCCTAGCATCCGAAATCCTAGCTTTGCATTTACAGAACTTGGAATTAATGGTTCTTGGTCACCTTTACCAAACTTGCGACTATCCATGCAACTTCTTTCGAGACGGGCTGGTGATTGGCATGATGGTTCACCGGTAATTGATTTCGGACTGTTTGATTATAGTTTCGAGTTTGACGGCGATTATCGTTTAGGCGTTCGAGCGGGTCGAGTTCGTCAACCCTACGGACTCTATAATGATACTCGCGACGTTGCATTCACTAGACCCAGCATACTTTTACCACAATCAATATACCTAGAAGGCACTAGAGACTTCACTATCTCAGCAGATGGTGTCATGATCTATGGCGAATCGAGAAAACCTTGGGGAAATTTGACCTTAGAATTATTCGGTGGATATGCCCGCACCAATGATACGGACACACAATTCTCATTTTTATATGCAAATTATAATGGATCATTGGAGCCTAACCCATCATTTGTAGGAAGACTAAATTATGAAACCTATGATGGCAGTTTGAGACTCGCTTTGTCTGGTGCGTATACATCTATGACTTACAATCCAAGTAATGCACCCTTACCCCAACCATCAAAAGGATCAATATCCTTTAATCCTATCGTTCTATCAGCACAATATAATACTGAAAATTGGACATTCTCTAGTGAATATCAAATGAACTACTTTCAAAGGTCAGGTTTGGATAACCCATTGTATGCAACCACTCAAGGTCTCGATTTTGATTTGTTTGGACAAAGTTATTATTTCCAGGCTGCATATCGTTTTGCTCCAAAATGGGAATTGATGGCTCGTTATGATGCAATGTATCCTAATAGCCAAGACATAAGTGGCAAAACCACCGAATTTACTTCATTAACTCAGAGTGCATTGGCTCAAAACCCTTTCTATTACATACCTGCTTATAGCCAGTATGCAAAAACTTGGACAGTTGGTTTACGCTATGATATTTCCCCTTGGATGATGGTGAGGGCTGAGTACAATTATGTAAATGGAACAGCTTGGCTCCCAGCGGAAGGATATCTTGGGCCTGACGGTAATCAAGATTTTTCTAAAACAGTAAAATACTGGGATATGTTTGGTTTTCTTGTTTCTCTTCGGTTTTAAGAATAATCATATAAAGATAAAATTCTATGCGCCCTTCAAGCAATATAGGTATATTTATAAGCTTAAAATGGAAAGCTTTGTTGCTTACAAGTTTAGTATTGCTAATGGTTACAGGAATTTTTATATCTTCTACTTATTTAGAATTACAAAACCAGTTTAATGAGCGTAGAGAAAATTCGCAAAAGCAATATTCTCTTCAAGTGGAAGCATTGTTGAAGCAATTTAGTAATCGCTTATTGACCTTAAGCTCATTCATTGCAAATTTACAAACTACTGAGGCAGCATTCGATATCCAACATCAAAAAAAGGCCATTGAAAAGTTTGATTCTTTAAGTTTTAACTTAGGCTTTAACATGGGAATTGAGGTTGCCACAATAGTAACAGCGGACGGTAAGACAATTGCACAATTGCGCTCGTCTGATAACACTAAGCTAAACCAAAACATTTATTCTGCTGTAAGCGTAGTTGTCGCAACTGAAAAACCGACCACACTTATTGATTGCTTAAGCAACTGTCTGGTATACGCTATCGCTCCGGTTTTAAGCCAAAAAGGTGTTGATAGAGGATTAGTAGGTGCGATAGTTATCGCATCCTCTCTGGCTGATGTTATCCGTGATTTTCAAAGTGTGTCTGGCACAGATATAGCCATCATAGTTCAGTCTCAATCACCCACCAAAGAGAAGTCACACTGGTTGGAATCTTGGAATAGTAGCATTATTGGCTTGACAAATTCAGATAGAAATATAGAGCTTATCCGTAGTTTCTCCAATGAAAAAAAACACATCGATTCGGTTTTCAAAGCAACACAATTTCTTTACCAAGATAAACAATATCAAATTGTAATACGCCCTTTACCAGACTTAAACTTAACCGACAAAGCTTATTTAGCCATAATTGCCGATATTACCGAAGCCATTCAACACATTCACAATTCGACTACCCATAGTATTTTTATTGGTGTTAGTGGCTTTCTTCTTTCTGAAATATTTCTGTTGTTTATCTTATGGTCACCTATGTCCAGTCTACGCCGTTCCGCAGAAAATTTACCTCTGCTTGCCGACGGTGAATTCGATAAAGTTCGTATCGCTATTTCCTCAAGTCGTAGTAAAAGGATGTTTGGTGACGAAGTGGATGTCTTGAATGAAACTACCATATCCTTGACGGATCAACTGGAATCGTTGAATCATGAAGTTGCCAGTAGGATGGAGGAGATTATTCGCGAGAAAAATTTCGTCAATAATGTACTTGATACTGCCCAAGCAATAATTCTTACCCAAAATGAAAATCAAGAAATACTTATGATAAACCCTTATGGTGCTAAAATCATGGGGTACAAGCAAGAAGAATTGCAGGGTCTTCATTTTTCAAAATTACTATTACAACAAAATAAGCAAAACAAAAACATAGATTATATTAAAGATATAATAACAGGTTTACATGAGCATATTGAATTCGAATGTGACATCCAATGTAAAGATGAAAATATTCTGAATGTTGTTTGGCAACATTCCAAATTAAAATCGAAAATTAAGGACGGCCCTGTAATCTTATCCGTAGGAATGGATATTACTGCAAGGAAAAAAGCCGAGATGCGCCTAGCGTGGTTAGCTGATCATGATCCATTGACAGGGTTGTACAATCGGCGTCGTTTCGAGAGTGAATTGGAAGATGCCATAGCCTTGGCAAAGCGTTATAGACATTCTGGTGCTTTACTTTTTTTTGATTTAGATCAATTCAAATATGTGAATGATACAAGTGGTCATGCCGCAGGCGACCGTTTATTAGTTATGCTCAGTAACAAGATACCCCTTCTCCTCAGAGAGGTTGATATTATTGGACGTCTTGGTGGTGATGAATTTGGAGTGATACTAAGCCATGCCAATGCTGCTGTCGCCATACAGGTGGCTAAGAAAATTCTCAATCATATTAGAGATACTGAATTTCAAGTAGGGGATAGGGTTCACAAAATTTCTGCAAGCATTGGTATTGCTCTTTTCCCTGAACATGGCAGTGATGTTCAGGATTTATTAGCCCGCACCGATCTTGCAATGTATCATGTTAAAGAAAGTGGCAGAGGTGGATGGTATTTATTATCTACTAATGACGATAGCCATCGAATCATGCAAGAACGGGTTTTGTGGAAACAGCGGATGGAAATTGCGCTTGCAGAAAACTTATTTGTTCTGTATGTACAACCTATAGTGAATATCAAAAGTGGGCTGACCAGTCACTATGAGGTTTTGTTACGCATGAGAGGAGAGGGGACAACTCTCATTGCGCCATCTCATTTCATTGAAATTGCGGAACATACCGGACTCATTCACACACTAGACCGAATGGTTTTGTCGCAAGCTGCTTTTCAGCTTGCCTTGCTAAACGACCTTGGCAAGGATATAACCCTAACAATAAACCTATCCGGCCACGCATTCACCGATCCTGAATTGTTAAATCATATTAAAAAGGTGATCCATCAAAACAAGCTAAATCCCAAACAAATTATTTTTGAAATGACGGAAACGGCTGCCGTTACTGATTTTGACTCAGTGCTAGAATTAATGAAATCGATCAATTCAATTGGTTGTCTATTTGCTTTGGATGATTTTGGAACTGGGTTTTCTTCTTTCTCTTACTTACGCCAGTTGCCATTTGAGTATATAAAAATTGACGGTTCGTTCATTCGCAATCTACGGACTAGGCCCGACGACCAAGTATTGGTTAAAGCCATTGCTGATATTGCTTTTGCTTTTAATAAAAAGACGATTGCTGAGCAAGTTGAAGATGCTGAAACACTTGATTATTTAAAAGAGATTGGAATTGATTACTCTCAAGGTTTTTACACAGGTAGACCCATGGAAATAATGGAAGCATTCCGTCTAATTGGATTGGACAGTTAACCCAATAGCCAGCCTAGGGAAGGCATGTCTTATCCGATTGACTGCAATATCAGTGAAAAATATTGGTTTGGTTCTATTCCAAAATCACTTGGTCGATGTACGGATGCAATCCGATAGGGACGACCTTGATCGTCAACTTTCTTCTCTCCCAAATCAACGAATCTCTGGCATGGTTCCCTATGGTTGTCGCGCACGACTAAGACCTGAGGATGTTGACGATTTAATGGATCTGAGTTCACTACAATTGCCACCTCTTTGGAAGTAAGCTCAACTATGGAACCGGGCGGATAACCCCCTAGATATGAGATTAGCAGAGAACAAAGCCTCTCGTCGATTTTCTTTTCCTTGGCTAAATGGTTTAGTATGTAAATCGCCCTGAAATGATCCTTTGCCGGTCGAAATGGCATAGTGCTAGTGATTGCATCGTACTTGTCCACCACGCCCACTATTTTGCAAAACATACTGAGTTGATCACCTTGCAAACCCCGAGGATAGCCACTGCCGTCTAAATTTTCATGATGACCATAAGCTACATCCGCAGTACCCAATGACAATGACCCACTAGACATGATAATGTCACGCCCTGCTTGGCTATGTCTTTGAATGATCGCATGTTCCTCGTCAGTCAGTTTACTTGTTTTGTTTAGTATGTCTTCAGGAATCAATACTTTTCCCATATCATGAAGAAGCGCACTGATTGCCAAATTATGCAATTGTTTATGTGTGAGATTTAGCAGATTACCGATAAGCAGGGAATATACGCAACAGTTGAAAGCCTCTTGCCCCCTCAGCCCATCTTTGCTACGCAGTTGTACAAGGAATATCATCAGTTCAGGATTGCGAAGCATAATGTCTACGCACTCATGGGCCGCGTCTTTAGCTAGATGTATATCAGGACTCATACCATATCGGATTTCATCCCAGAACGTATTGACTAGATTTGTGGTCTGCTTTCGAATGGTTTCTGCATTCTCAATTTCGTCAAGCAAAAAGGTTTTCCCTTTTTTGTTTAGTATTGAACCAGAAGGCAACTGGTCTATGATGACATTCTCCACCTTGCTGCGATCTACGTCGATATGAACATACTCGCAATATTGTATCACCTCATTGATCAACTCCTCACTCTCCACTGCAAAGCCTTGAAGTGGAAATGGGGTTTCCAGCCATGGCCGATCAATCTCGCATATAAACATTCCTTTTTTTAGGTCGCTGACGTGTAGCTTGACCTTCTCTAGTTTCCGATTGTTAATTGATATGTTATCTGACACGGCGATCTCACATGGTTACACTGGAAATATATGCAGATAATATTCGAATATCTATACTGTTGTTACTAAATATAAATATTCTATATTGCCTAAGATACTATATTTATTGAAGCAAAGGCTTTATGTTATATTTGCTGCGCTATAGTTTAAATTTTCCCTAGAACATTATGCAAAACCAGCACTCCATTTTCAAGATATTTTTAATGGAATCTGATCATGTTTATCCCTTTGGTTTAGGCTTAATCCCAGACACTGGATTGTGAGTGTTTTCTGCAACAACGGACACTTGAAGCAGTGAATCCCTATCAAAATGGATGTCCCGTTGCGGGAAAGGAATCGAAATACCTGCTTTGCTCAAGGCATCAACGATCATGCAGCGTAAATCGCTCATCACCTGCGAGGAGCTGACTTTAGGACCCATTTTCAACCAGAAATACAAACCAAACACTAATGCATTGTCGCCGAAATCCTCCAGCCACACAAACGGCTCAGGATCATCCAGTATCTGACCGTGACGCTCGGCACAATCTAGCAATAGTTGGATCACTTCACGTGGGGAAGTGCCATACGCGACTCCAATACGAACCGAACGCCGAATGTTCGGATTGGTGTACGTCCAATTAGTCACTTTGCTTTCGAGGAATGTCGAGTTTGGAATCATCGTCTCCACTCCGTCGAATCCGTGGACAGTGGAGGACCGGATGTCTATTTCGGTAATTGTGCCAACGATATTATCCACTTCTACGACATCTCCCACTTTGATTTTATGTTCAAGCAGGATCATCACGCCGCTGATCAGATTTTTCAACATCGTTTGAGTTCCAAAACCGACACCGATAGCCAATGCACCCCCTAAAAACGCAAAAGCTGTCAATGGGATTCTGGCAAATGTTAACACCACGACTAATAAAATGAGCGACAAGGCTATCAATACCCATCGCCTCAGCACATTCGACTGGACTTCATCAATTCCGAAACGGAATACCAACATTCGCTGGAATCTCCGGGCAAGCCATTTGGCAAACCAGAAACCAATGATAAAAACTGCAAAGGCACTAAAAAATTTTCCTATGGTCACACCCCGGGTGATGCTGACTTTCTTGCCCTCAAAATCGACTTCATCGTCCACCGTGAACAATTCGAACTTATACAGTTGTTGCATGAAATTGACTGAGTCTTGAAGCTGTTCCTTGAACTTGTCCGAAACCGGCCTTTCCTTCAACTTCGATTTGTAGTCATTAAGCCACCGTGCAAGCATATGCTCGGTCCGGTCTGCAATTAGACGGATGCGCTCGGCAGATTGGCGCTTCAGTCGATAAGCCTCCAAAACCTGAGTTTCATAATGGCGTAAGGGTGATTCTTTGCCAATGCCGTCTAGTTTCGTCTGCTGGTTATACTCTTCGCTGACCGCCAACCTGAGGGTGTCCTGGGTAAAGGAACCCCATTGCTGTAGGCGTTCATAATCTCGTACCAACTGGTTGAACGTATTTTGCCGGATCTTGGGATCAGTCGTGGTTAGCAGGGTATATTGGTAGCTCCAAAATTCCTCAATATGGCTATTGAAAACCACCAAGGTTCCTAATGTCTCAGTTTGTTGGCTGGTTGCAGAAACCCACGCATTGGCTGCACGCAAACGGGCATCAAGTATTTCCATGCGCAAGCTATCTATGGCTGGGGCTTCCGCTTTCTCTGCATCGGCTTTGGCTGTTTCTATTTCCCTAACAATGGCATCTCGTTCTTTGTTCCATCGAGTGTTTTCGGATACGGACTTTTGCTGCTCCATTTCAAGCGCCTTTGTACTTAACCTCAGGCCGTCCCGGACTTTATCCAAGTCAGCATCGCTAAGTAAAGCTTGAGAGGCAGCTTGTTTGATTTTTTTCTCCAATAATACGAACTCAGCTTTGGTCGCTGCTAGTTTGGCATTCACTAGCCTTGCTTGGATTTCATTAAACCAAACCTTGCGCTCTGCATTGCGCACCCGCCATTCAGCGAAATCCTTCAGCCAGATTGCTTTGGCAGCGTCATCTGGGCTGTTGGCACGATCTACCGTCTCAGTTGCCGACCGCAAGGATGCATTGGCCCGAGACACTTCAGATTGGAGATTGGTGGAGTCCGTCTGCCAGCTTGCCAATGAAGATTCCAACACTGCCTGTTTGCCCCGCAATGCCTCCGCTTCCTCTTCCAAACCATACAACATCAACATTGAATAGGGCGGAGGAGTGGCGAAACCGGTCCATTTCTGGATTTGGGTTTCAATCGTTTTCAGTTTTTCCCGCTCAATATCCACTGCGTTTAGACTATTGAGTCCCTCTTGGTAAAAAAAGATCAGACTTTCGATCAATCGTCTCCTTTCGGTCACTTCTTCGGGTTTGATTCCTACGGGTGCTTTTGTGTCATAATTGCCGCCATCCAGTCGGTCACGGTAAGCTTGGATTTCATCAAGCCGCCGTTTGAGTTCTTCACGTATCTCTTCTGGCGACGGTGAAGCCTCTGCTTTTTTATTGTCTTTGTTGGCCGAAAGCATCTCTACCGGACTCAAGGCAGCATAAGCCATTGGGTTGTTCAGCAACAGGGAGGCCAACATGACGATAGCCAATGTCATTCGACAAGCAGGACTCAAGTGACTGAGGTAGTCGTTTAGTGTGTGCGGCATTTCCGCCAAATTGAACATTTGTGTGGGATGGACTTTCATAGTGCGGTAAATTTTTTCAAGTTGGAGAGCCTTTGTTTAATGAAAATTTCTTATTCCCTCGAATCTAACTCAAAAGAAGGATTTCCGCTACTGCGTCGTGGCTTTGAATACGGATGGATCACAGCGGCTGCCCGGCCTTCAATGCCCAGCGCTTCGGAGGTGAGCAAGGCTTGGCACAATCACGAACCCATTTTCTTGCCTGCCATTCTGGACGATACTTTACCGCTTTACCAGTCAGAATTGGCCCAGGCCAATCTTTTAATGGAACAGATCAGGCAAGGTGCCGAGTTATCCGAGGTTTTGGAAACTGAAGCCTACGACAGTCGATTGCAACCTGCTTTCGAATTGTCGGGCGCTAGTTTTGAAGACAACGACGAGCAAGCCATCGAAAAAGTGATCTTTGATTGCTGGGAAAACGATGAAATGGTTGCCGACAATTTGTGGTGCAAGGCATCTTGGCTGTCTTTTGACGAGGAAGACGGTAGCCTAAGATTCCGCTTTTCATTCGGTTACGAAGGATATGAAGATGTGGCAGCCGACCCTGTCAGGCAAGGTCTGGCCGCAAAATTGACGGATACCATATTCCCGGAATCGGCGGCAGTCACCACTCACCCCACATTGAACACCATTTTGCAAACGATGTTGAATTGTAGTCGGGTTGGATTCATGGAGCGCATTGTTTATTTCAATGCACCCAACGGCGGTGCGCAAATGCATCATGATGTGGAACGTGGCCATGAGGGTGTGGTGTTTGCCCAGATGAATGGTTCGACATTTTGGCTGGCATTGTCCAAACCGAAACTGATGGATGAAATCGAAGCATTTTTGGCGCGAGCCCCGTCTGATCAGTGGTCACATTTGCGTAAGCTTGCCTCTGATCGACAGGCTTTGTCGGACTATCTCGAAGATCGCGATCATGAATGGGCCGAGGAGTTGATCGATCGCACCCCTGCATTTTTCCAGCATTTGATCGAAGGTGGCTATGCCTATGTCCTTGAGCCGGGGGATGTATTGCTGATGCCACAACAGTCCCTGGAAACATGCGTCTGGCATTCGGTTATTTGTTTGGGCGATGAAACCGGCGAGGGATTAAGTTTTGCCATTAAAAAGCTTTAGCATTGGTTGAACGTATCCTTCAGCACCTTCGCCTTCATTTAACCTTCATAGCCATCCGGGACATCAACTCCGATGATGAAAAACTTAACCGAACACCTTTTTTCCCTGCCCCAGTACATTCTTCCCCATCACATCCTGTCTAGGGCCATGCATCGCCTTGCTCGTTGTGAAAACCAAGTCTGGAAAAATACCTTCATCAACAGCATAGTGCGTATTTATGGTGTTGATATGAGTGAGGCTGCGGAATCGGACCCAAATGCCTATCCCAGCTTCAATGCCTTTTTCACCCGCGCACTAAAATCGGGCGTCCGTCCGCTTAGCCCTGAATCCGATGCGTTGCTTTGTCCGGCAGACGGGGCGATAAGCCAAATCGGCGACATAAGGGCTGGTCGCATTTTCCAGGCGAAGGGCAAGTATTTCAGTGCCGCCGAATTGCTGGGCGGGGACACAGAACTGGCGAAACCCTTTGAAAACGGCAAATTTGCAACAATCTATCTGTCCCCTAAGGACTATCATCGGCTGCACATGCCACTGGATGGAACACTCCGCGAGATGGTGCATGTGCCGGGGCGATTGTTTAGTGTGAACGCCGCAACAGCCAATACCGTGCCAAATTTGTTTGCCCGCAATGAAAGAGTCGCGGCGATTTTTGATACCGAAGTCGGACCCATGGCGCTGGTGCTAGTGGGTGCGATTTTTGTCGCAAGCATCGAAACTGTTTGGCACGGAGAGGTGACACCTCCCACTGTCGCCGAAGTTAGAACATGGACTTATAGCGGTGATTCACCCAAGCTTGCCAAAGGCGAAGAAATGGGCCGCTTTAACATGGGTTCCACGATCATAGTGATGTTGGGTGAACAGGCTGTGGCTTGGGAAAATGCGCTTAAAGCCGGTGACAAGGTAAGGCTTAGGCAAACCCTGGGGCATTTGGCTAAAGGGTAAGAACTTGAATCCGCTATTTCAGCCATTTCCGCATGACTGTAAAGAGTGTGTCGGGGTCCACTGGCTTGGCGATGAAGTCACTCATACCCGCTTCTTCGCAGGCACGACGGTCATCCTCGAAGGCATTCCCGGTCATTGCCAAAATGGGGGGGATTGTTAAATTCGGCAAAGCCCTAATGCGACGGGTGGCTTCAAGCCCGTCCATATTGGGCATTTGCATATCCATAAGGATCAAATCGTAGGTTCCGCCCATGACTTTTTGGATGGCTTCAAAACCATCCGCAGCCGTATCAACCCTCATTCCCACATCGGTCAACAGTTCCACCGCCACTTCAGTGTTGATCTCGTCATCTTCAACCAAGAGGATGCTTGAGCCTTTGTGCTTCTGTCGCAGGAGGGTGCTGGCATGGGCGGATTGCGTCATGGATTCAATAGCCAAGCCACCCTCTGCCATTGCCATGCGGGCAGTGAACCAGAAAGTGCTTCCGACACCTAGCGTGCTTTCAACCCCTGCATCTCCACCCATCAGTTGAGCCAGCCGAAGGGTGATGGCAAGCCCTAGGCCAGTGCCTCCATATTTTCGGGTGGTCGAAACATCAGCCTGTTGAAATATTTTGAATAATCTATCCATTTGATCGGGGGCGATGCCAATCCCGGAATCGGTGACTTCGAAGCGCATCAGGCATTCCTCGCCGTAATTTTCCAACATCCTAGCCCTCAGCGTGACATGACCCCGCTCAGTAAATTTGATGGCATTGCTGAGATAATTGATCAGGGCTTGACTAATTCGGGTGGTGTCCCCCCTCAGCCACAGAGGAACAGCCTCGCATTCGATGTTGAGAACCAAACCCTTTTCGCGTGCAGTCTCACCGATCATGGACTCGACTTGTCCAAGGAGTGTAAAGAGTTCAAAATTGGAGAACTCCAGTTGCAAACTGCGTTCTTCAATCTTAGACAAATCGAGAATGTTGTTGATGATTGCCAGCAAATGTTTGCCCGCCGTGTCGATTTTGTACAATCGGTCAGCTTGTTTTAGGGTGATGCCATCACGTTGCAAAAGGTGGCTAAATCCAAGAATCGCGTTTAGGGGAGTGCGGATTTCGTGGCTCATGTTGGCTAGGAAGCTGCTTTTGGCCTGACTGGCCGCATCAGCCTTGAGTTTGGCTTCGGCCAATTCTGCCTCATAGTATTTCCGTTCGGTAATATCGGTATGGGTTCCGACCGCGCGCAAAGGAACGCTACCCCTATCCCATTCAACGACCCGACCGCGACTCAGCACCCACCGGTAAGCCCCGTCCTTGCTACGCAACCTGAACTCAATCTCAAAAAAGCCGGGGGATTTCAACTTTTGTCCTGCCAAAGCAACGGAGGCATCAATGTCATCGGGGTGCAATAATTGTAGCCAAGTGTTGACATGGCACGGAAATTCGCCCGGATCATAACCCAGCATTCCTAAATAAGCAGGGCTGTAATAGACTTCGTTAGTCTGCAATTGCCAATCCCAGATGCCATCGCTTGTCGCATCCATGGCATACCGGAGGCGTTCCCCGGTTTGCGCCAATTCCACCGTCTTGGCTGCGAGTTCGGCGGTTCGCTGTTCGACCCGAGTTTCCAATTCGGCATTCAGTCGGCGCAAACCCTCTTGGCTTTCCTCCAAAGCAAGGCGGGCAAGCTTATTCTCGGTAATGTCATGACCCAAAAGACTCCATCCCAGGTTTTTCCCTCGCTTATCACTAATCAGTGAGATAGTTAAATTATAGTTGCGAGCTTGGTTTTCAAGGGTAATTTCAACTTCTTTTTGAATCGCATCCACATCGCCCAGATGACGAAACAACTCATCACAGGTTGTTGATAATCCATGGATATTTTTATTGATTACTGAAGCTTCCAAACCCCAGTCCTTAAACGCTGAGTGATTGAAATCAATGATTTTATAGTGATTGTCCAATACCACTAAAGGGTCGTCCAAGGTGTCCAGCACTACCCGCCTAGCCAAAGGCATTAAATCAAAGGCTCGCCCTTGTAAGAGTGCCGCGCTATAGAGAAGCCCGGTAAGTGCGAGTGAAGGGAAGCCAAAATTAAAACCAGGGACAGGTAACAGCTTAAGCTGAAAAAGGATATCTGTAATGATTGGAATCAAAATTCCAATCAATAGTAGAAGTGTATTACTGCGTTTCAGCTTAGGATATCTCAATGCAAGGATTAAACCGCCACAGGTCACCAGTTCCACCAATAAAGCATAAGTATAATAGACGGTCCATAAAGGACCGCGGTCCCATAGCAAAACCGGTTGGATGCCACTCCACTCCAAGCGAAAGTTATTCCTAAATAAAGCATGTAACTCAGGATTCAATGGCAGCAAAGCGAGGATGACTGGCACTGTCAGCAAGGCGACCCAATGTTTCGTTGACAGTGCATGTATATGCCCGGTGTAGGCAAGCATGGTTGCGAACAAACTTGGATAAATGAAAAGGGTTGGGAAGTAGCGCAGTTGCGAAAAGAAAACCTTTAGAGGTAGCACTGTTGACGAAGCTTCAAGCGCATAAAGTATTTCAGTCAATGCCGTCAGAAACATAAAAATGGCACAAGGGATTGCCGCTTCATTGCGAAGACGCCAAGCATACAGACCCAATCCACTCATGATCAGTGCAGCCAAAAAAAGCGGCCAAAGGTAGGGCGTAAAAACTAAATAAGGGTTGTTCATTTGCTTTGAAAATCCTTGCACTGATTGCGCTAGTTCCCGGGGATGATTTTGACTTTAAATCATGGATGACATTAAGGGCATTCTCTCCCAATCGATGGAAGATTTCAATTGACTTTCAACAATCAACTGACCATCTAACGCACATTGGGCGGTGGCTGATTAGGCGAGGGAGGGGGCAAGGAAGGGCTTGGATTTTTTTGCATAGTCGTCGTGCCAGTTTGATCGGTGAATTTCCCCCAGACTGGTACACGGTGTCCCTTGGCATACATGCATTGAATATAGCCATAATCGTATCGTTGCTGGGTGTCGCTTCCCGCGCTTTCGGCCATTCCCGCCCCGACCATGCTTCCACCCGCCAAGCCAACACCCGCGCCAACGGCGGCACCCTGCCCCCCGCCAATCGCCGCCCCGCTGGCTGCGCCTACGGCGGTCCCTAAGGCGGCGCTGGTCAAGCCACTTTGGGCGGCAGACATCTGAGGGGTCACCCCACCTATTTGCATCAAAGCAATTTGACGGCAGTAGTAGTCATCGCTGCGGAATTGTTCATAAGTTTTGCCGGTTCCCGGCAGCACCAACACACTCGGCCCGGTGGGAGTCATCGCACACCCCCCCACCAGAACAAGCCCGGTTAGGAAAAAAATCGACAGGGTTTTACACATAAAATGAGGTCTCGTTTAATTTTCAGATTCCGACTTTGGTTTTATCGGTTGCCACGCTGACGAACATTCCCTGACATAAGGATAGTAGCCTTTGGGATTGTCGCAATAATACCAGTAATTGGGTTCCAAGCCCGGAGGTTGTGGTGCAACCGTTTGCCAGCCCTCTGCACACTCTTTGACATGGGGATAATAACCCGCCGGATTTTCACAATATCTCCATTCTGAGTTAGGGGCAGGCTCTTGGGTTCCGCCTTGCTCGATATACACGGGCGGCGAGGTGGGTACGACAACAGTTGGGGGCGAATAATAATAGGGATAATAATAGTAAGACGGCCCATAGTACCAGGGTTGACCATAATAGATGCCAAACCCTCCTCCGTAGCCTCCATACCCGCCGCCGTACCAGCCGCGTCCACCACCGTACCGGCCGCCAGCATAACGACCACCGCCATAATAACCTCCCACATGGTGGCCGCCCCCATAGTAGCCACCGCCATGACCACCTCCCCAACCGTGGCCTCCACCAAATCCGCCTCCGACGCGACCTCCACCTCCATGGGCGAAAGCCGAACCGATTAGGGCCAAGCTGGCTAGGATCATTACCAGTAAGCAATGGATAGTGTGTTGTTTCATGATGTTCTTTGCAATGCCGTGTCGGTTAATAGTCGGTGTGAAGGAAAGGGCAGCCTTTCAAGTACATGTTCAAGCTTGGCAAGCCTTGCATTCCCAAGCTAATTTCATCAAATATAGGACTGCGATGCCTTGCCCCTGCCCTGCTCTTCTGGGCAAACCGTCACCGGCCTTGTGAATGCATTTTTTACAGAGGGCTGGTGTCATCATATAATCTAATCTCTTTTTGCCGAATTTTCAGAGCATGTACCCAATTACAGTAACACCATTCAGCCGCATGGCCCACAGAAGATCGAAGATCAACATTGGCCTAGCTTGGCGGGCCTTTGTTTCCCTGTTCGTCCTATTTTGCCTGACCGCCTGTGTCCCGGCTGTCCGCGTGGCGAGGGTGGACGGTCAGGATGCCTATAAAATCATGACTGTCAATGCGTTGTCCAGCGAACAAGCCAGCGATTGGAGCCGCAACACGGTCAACGAATGGGGTTTGCTCAAACGTTTCGACGAACAGCCTGAAGCAGCATTGGCCGAACTGCGTGAAATCGTCACCAGTGGACGTGGTGGCCGGCGTGAATTATTCGCACTTGCCGAATTCTCCTTCCTTCACGCCAAAAAGACTGGCAAGAAACCCTACCATCTGGCGGCGGCCATCTACGCCTATGCCTATCTGTTCCCGACTAAATCCGAAGACTCAGCCGGCAAACTCGACCCGCGCAGACGCATATCCGCTGACCTCTATAATCGGGCCATCACCACGGCATTCAAGTCCAAAGAAGGCGGTTCAGTCGTGCTTGCTGCGGGTAAGTACCCTTTGCCGTTTGGAGAGATTGAACTGACCTTCGACCCGGAACAACTGAATTGGGGGGACCGTTATCTTGCTGATCTGACCCCAGTGACCGAGATCGAAGTCATCGGTATGCGAAACCGGCATCGGATTCCGGGTTTAGGGGCGGCGATGACGGCGCTTGCACTTCCCCGTGAGGGTGTGGATGTGCATAAGAGCTTGATTGCGCCTTCGGCCCAAGTGGCTGCCACCGTCATTCTTAGGGTTGAAAATGTGCGCGAAGGGATAGCCAGTGGTCAAATGAAGGGATCGCTTGATCTCTACAAAGCGAGCGAGACTGAAACCATCACGATGGAAGGCCGTGAGATGCCGTTGGAAATCGATGAAACCGGACCCATCGCCGTTCAACTTGCGGGTTCCCCCATTTGGAAGCAAGAGTTCTATGGGTTTTTCGGTAGGTCGGCAATGAATATGAAATTGCCGGCGCTGATGTCGCTAGAACCCTACCGCCCCGGTAGGATTCCGGTCGTTTTCGTCCATGGCACGGAATCCAGCCCGGCGCGTTGGGCAGACATGGCTAACGATTTGCTCGCAGACCCGT
Source organism: uncultured Methylococcaceae bacterium (assembly GCA_903859815.1). Lineage (GTDB taxonomy): Bacteria > Pseudomonadota > Gammaproteobacteria > Methylococcales > Methylococcaceae > Methylumidiphilus. Next base: position 27,485 of record CAIOOA010000303.1, read on the forward strand.
GGATACGCCAACACTTTCAATTCTGGTATTTCTTCTATGACACCGGCAATCCCATCGCATTTTCCGCGATGCTATTACGCGACAAGATCACGGAAGCGATGCGACGCATGGACCCACAAGCCAAAGATCGGTGTTTGAACGAAATCGTGGTGATTGGGCATAGTCAAGGCGGGATGCTGACCAAGTTGACGGCTGTTGACACGGGCGACCGCCTTTGGAATACCGTTTTCAGCATTGCTCCTGACAAGCTACCCAAAACTGTCCACTCCCGCGAATTGTTGGAAAAGGCCCTCATCATCAAACCAGTGCCGTCTGTGAAGAGGTTAGTCTTCATCGCGACCCCCCACCAAGGAAGCTTCATCGCCAGAAACTGGGTCAACAACTTACTCAGGAAGCTTATCCAACTCCCCGCCACCGTTGCCACATTGCCCTTGCAAGCACTGAAGGCGGCGGGGGCTTTTAACAGTGAAACCGAATTTAGTAAAGGGGATCTTCCAACATCAGTGGACAATATGACCCCAGGCAATCCTTTCTTGGAGGGGTATAAAGAGATTCCGGTCGTGGAGGGAGTCCCCTATCACTCAATCATTGCCGTCAAACCGGAATTCCCGATCATTGTGGAAGGTGACGACGGGGTAGTGAAATACACTAGCGCCCACCTAGACGGGGCTGTCTCTGAGCTAGTGGTGCGGTCATCCCATTCGACTCAAGCTGAACCGCAGACGATTCAAGAGGTCAGACGGATTCTGCATGTGCATGGAAATGAATTGGAACAAAGGGGACTTGAATGCAGCCCAAGCCAAACCAAACTGACCAACGCCGAACGCAACCCCTAGGGCTAGTATAGGTCGAAGGCTTTTATTGTGTACTTAGATTTGAATATTGGAAACCCAAGGCTTGCTTAACAGTAAACAACTAGTTTTTGGCGGAATCAAAAAACGGATTCCGCCGTATGATGGAATGAATAGCCGTTCTAATTCGGCGGTTCAAATCCCTGTATCAGCTTTACAAACTAGCAACTTTCAATCATCCAGCTCAATTTTCGTTATCTTCCCACTGACATCAATATCCAATTCCACTTCCTTGCCCTTTTCCTTTAATTCGATTTCATAGCCTGCCGGATTTCCATCAGCCATTATCTTCTTTTTCACTTCCTTGATTTTCGCTTTCGGATAGGAGGTTTTGATGGATTCCATAATGTTTGCCGGAAGTTCGGAAACATTGATTTCCTCGCTAGTTTCAAGCAAGGTTCCATCGGCTGCATAATAATATTCATGCTCTAGCCCGTTTTCCTTATATTCAAGTTCATAAAAGGATTGTCCATCATGATTTTTTACTTCATATTCAGTCACTTTTGCTTTAGGTTTCGCAATGGCAAAAGCATCCAATACCGCTTTAGGCACTTGGCTCTTGCTCACTTCCTTGTCTTCAGCTTGTACGTTGGCGGCGAGCAACCCGTCTATGACGATTAAAGCAATAATAGTTTTATAGAGTTTCATTTTTTTCTCCTAGTGGTTTATATTGAAAAGAACAAAATATTTGGTATCTATTATACTATGTGTGTCAATCCCCTAAGTTTATCCATCCACTCTCGAAAATGCCTACATTCTAGTTCTATTGTAGAGAGGGTAATGCGCTCGGCAGCGAGTGGTCCATGTCGTGTTTTGTGATAAGTTGGTTTGAGCAAATCTTCTAAGCGTTTTGAGGGCTTCGTAGCATAACCTTGGTTTATGTGTTCAGGCGTTTCAAATTCTTTGCGCACTTGTTTCAGCTTAATTAAATAATTAATCCATGAAGGCTCAACGCTTGTTAGCGCTTCAATATCGGAAAAAAGTAGACCTTCAAATTCATAAGGTTGAATATACGGTATGAAACGATCCGGCGGCTGGAATCCAACTTGCTCCATTAAAGTATCATACAAAGCATTTTCGAGTATATTTACTTTATCGTACAAATCAGCTTTCTTATTGGCTTCGTCAAATCTTGGAAAGTCTGTATCTAATGCGTATAAATCAATGAATGTAGTCAAGAACAAATTTGATTTACTTCTCAAAGTATTCCGTGCATTAAATCTAAGTCGGTCAAAGGTTATGGCCCCTCCTTTACTGTCTTTGGATGTTCTTAATAATTGAGGTTTTACGAAAACCTGTAAGCGTCGCAAAGATGGCGCAATAAGTCTTTTAATGAACTGCTCTTCTGTTTGCCCCTCAGCAATAACAATTACTTCCCTCATTTATCTAGGGTCTCCCGCCTAGGATATTACGCTTCCAAAGCTCACCCAGAGAATACTCTGCTAACCAACAAGATAGTTCATTTTCGCTGAAACGACGAAAGACAGATGCATCATCTTCATAATCTACTACAACCACGTCTTTAGGAGATAATTCGTTGACGAGTTCGACTGATTGGGTGGATAGGATTAATTGCCGTTGATCTGATATCTGCTTCAGAATTTCAGCTAGAACAGTCACAGCATATGGATGTAAACCTAGTTCTGGTTCATCTATAATCACTGTATCAGGCAAAAGCTCGATTGGTTGTAACAACAGAGTTGCAAGACAGATAAAGCGTAGAGTTCCATCTGATAACATATGGGCTTTGAATGGTGTGTCGGGTTTTCCTCGTTGCTTCCATTCTAATTCAATATATTCTTGTTCAAGTGGGCGATGGATAAAATCATCAAAGAAAGGTGCTACTAAGCGAATAGTTTCTACAATTCGCATATATTGAGATGGGTGTTTCTCGTATAACATTCTTAAATATGCGGCAAGATTAGCAGCATCTGATTTTAGATATAAATTATCATTTCCTGCTTGTAAACGTTTAACCTTTGCTGACTCGCTTGTATTTCCAAAATGATAATTATGCCAGTCTCTAATGGTCTCACGGACAGGTGTATATTCATCAGGATATTTTTGAGAGCTAAGTATCATAGAGTTATCTTTGGCGATACTAATTGAAGCAATACCAGAATCTGGGAAGCTGTAGGAACCAAACCATATACTTTCGTTTTCAACTATTAATCTATTATCAACAGTTGGCGATAGTCTGCAACTATAACCGCCAGAGTCAAAACAAACCATAAATTGCAACACATCAGTGGTTTCTCGTCCAAAATGTAATAAAGCATCCGGGCCTCCTTGTTTTTGAACATATAATTGCAATTGCTGCTCATATATCTGATTAAGAAATCGAAAAAGGCCAATTAAATTGCTTTTACCCGCGCCATTGGCTCCAATCAGCACGTTCAAATTATTAAGTTTGAAATCGCGCAGTTCTCGAATCGATTTGTAGCCAACAATACTCAGGGAACTAACAGCAGACATAACTTATAAGAAAAAATCGTTCATTGAAATAATTATGCTTTTACATTCCAACTAATAAACCCCTTCAAATCCTCCACATCCGCATCCATGACTTCATAATGCTGGGGTAGTTTTTCCATCCCTTCCATGCTGACGGGGCGCTCTGGCTCACGTCCCAAGGCTTCTCGTATCGTTTCCTCAAATTTTGCGGGTAACGCGGTTTCCAAACAAATGAGCGGTAAACCGCTTCGACGCTGTTCAATACCCACTTTCAGTCCATCGGCAGTATGGGTATCGATCATCATGCCATATTCTTCCCAAGTCTTCCGAATCGTGGCAAGGCGATCAGCATGGGTGCTTTTGCCTGAGACAAAGCCAAAGCCGGGAAGCGCATCCCAATAAGGAGTACCCTTGATGTCAAACGCCCCACCCGCGTCGACTTGCCCCCAAAACTCTCTCAATTGAGCCGGGGCGTGCCCGACTAGATCAAAGATGAAACGCTCAAAGTTAGAAGCCTTGGAAATGTCCATGGACGGGCTACTGGTATGGAAAGTCTGGGTCGTGCCGCGTGGTCGGTAGACACCGGTGCGAAAGAACTCATCAAGCACATCGTTTTCATTGGTGGCTAGGATCAACTGGGCAATAGGCAACCCCATCATCCGGGCGATGTGACCGGCACAGATGTTGCCAAAATTGCCGGAGGGGACCGAAAATGCCACTTGCTCATCGTTGGATTGTGTCGCGGCGAAATAGCCCTTGAAATAATACACCACTTGAGCGGAAATCCGGCCCCAATTGATCGAATTGACCGTGCCAATTTTATACTTCGCCTTGAAAGCCAAGTCATTGGAGACCGCTTTGACCAAATCCTGGGCATCGTCGAACACACCGCGGACAGCGATGTTAAAAATGTTAGGGTCTTGCAAGGAGTACATCTGTGCGGTTTGAAAAGCCGACATTTTGCCATGCGGGGAGAGCATGAAAACCCGAATGCCACGCTTGCCGCGCATCGCATATTCCGCCGCCGACCCGGTGTCGCCCGAAGTCGCTCCTAGAATATTCAATTCCTCGTGTTGTTTGCCTAAAGCATATTCAAACAAATTACCCAACAACTGCATTGCCATGTCCTTAAATGCCAGAGTCGGCCCATTGGACAGTTCCAAAATGTGCAAACCCGGTTCCAACGTGCGCAGCGGGGCTATTTGGCTAGTATCCGAATCGGAGCGGGCGTTGCCGTATACTTCAGGAGTATAGGTTTTTTGGGTAATGGCCTTTAGGTCTGCGGAGGGAATGTCTGGGGCAAATTTGGACATCACTGCAAAGGCCAAATCCGCATAAGACAAGGTACGCCATTGATCCAATTCTTTGCGGGTTACTTGCGGATATTCCTCAGGCAAATACAGTCCACCATCGGGCGCGAGTCCGCCCAGCAGAATTTCAGTGAAGGTTTTGGAGGGGGAGTTACCACGGGTGGAGAGGTATTTCATTTGGGATGCCTGTTTTTGTATATGGGCAGGATTAAGGGGTCATCTCTTGTATAATCCTATCAACATCATTGTGAAAAACTTCAGCTTGTGAACAGATTTTGCGAATCGTATTCCAGTTATTATAAATGCTGTAAGCATGACGTATGTATACAGTCTTTGATTTCCTTATGCGTTTTACTTTCGGTAAATTAGCTAATTGGGTCGCCATGCCTTGATTGCACTCAAGCTCTCGGAGTAGCTTAGCATCTTCATCTTCACGAAAAACTGCTGCGGCAAGCCAAGCTTCACTGGACTTGGACGGTATACAGAACACCGATTTTCTGCCTAAATTTGCAACCCCCAACCAAGATAAAAAAACAATTTTGAGCTTTTCGATAGTATCTGATGCTGGTGGACAAGGTGATGAGCAAGGCAATGATGCCAAGGCTTCTTCCTGAGCCATATTAGCTACGTTAACACCATAGTCGGCATATGATTTGTCCGCTACGTCGGCATCCAGATGTAAAATTACCATGTCGAAAAGTTCAAGTGTCGGATCGCTCTCTACCGTAGCACAGCCCCGTACATGAAATTCCCGACACCACTTCATCACTTTGCCCCAGCCCTCTCCAAGATCCGGTCGAGTCCCTACCGGCGGTTGGTAGGTCAGAATAAATGGACAAGGCAATATTGCTTTTAACGCTGCTTCGATAATGACCTGATCAGTAGTCCCTTCCGCCACCAAGGCAATACGTAAATCAGACATTCGGTATCGCCCCTAGGCTCCCCATCAGCCAAAGCCTTGAAAGTGGATAGTCATTGTTGAGTGCTGCCAAACGATCTGTTAGCAGGATGCGGTTGACTCTGGTATGACCGTCGCTGTTGCGATCCACAGCAAACAGACGAATTTCATTATCCGTTAAATCAAGTCCATCAAGTACGGCAGGGTTATGTGCGGTGAACAGGATTTGTCGCCCCTTCTTGTTAACCAGATTTAGCCATTCACCGAGCTTGCTGGTTAAGCGGGTCACTAGACGTGGATTTAAAGCTTGGTCTAGGTTGTCTATTGCAAATAATCTAGGGGATTTGGGAGATAGGCAGAGTATCGCCGTGAACAGCACATACAATGCACCTTCACTGGCATCCGAGGCAGTAAGAGTATTGCGCTCTTTCCTCATATAGCGGTCAGTGAACTTTAAAACTTCTTGGGTGCGCGCCACAGAAGGTGAAAGTAGGGAACCTGCCGCATTTGTCGCTTCGATGTCAACAACCCAATCAACTAATTCAAAGACGCTGTTTAGAAGGTCTTCGTCCTTGTCGAGAATGTCTTTGCGCAATTCTGCGAATGCTTCAGCTAAGCGACCACCCGAAAGCCCGACTGGTTCCCGTGATTGGGGATCACCCACCATGCCGCGCAAAGCAGGGGTGTTGGGGGAGTAAATCGCGTAATTTTGCAAGCGCCGCATCAGTTTAAATGCCTTATTTTCCTTGTTTAACTCCAAGATTTTCAACGCTGCAAGTCCCTGTGTCGAGTCTAGATTCTTCTTACCGCGCACTCCGTCTGATACGATTTCATTTTTTCCATCGTCAGTTAAAAATTCGGTTTTAAATGCCCAAGCCGGTTCCGGGTTCTCCAATGGATTAAGCAGCGAAATCCGATATTCCTGTTTGTTGATACCCGAAGCGGAAATAGCAATATGCGCTGGGGTTCTTTCAGTTTCAAAAGAAGATTTATAAAGGCGCGGTAAGCCGGGGCGTACACCACGACGCAACAGGGCTTCGTCATCCACCACTCCATTCGCCGCTGCGCCTAGTACACCAATTGCCTCTAAGATATTGCTTTTGCCTACGCCATTGGCTCCAATAAAACAATTGACCCTACCCAATTCCAAAGTCATTTCAGGGATAGATTTGAAACCGTTGATTGTAATTTTGCGAATCAATGAAATCTCCAAGTACAATCTGAGTAGTTTTCTCGATGACTTTTAGCACCTTGAATCCATTTATGGTTCGCAATAAACATTAAAATCCAAGGCTTTTGTGCGAATCATTCAGCAAAACTGCATAGACACTTGCAATTCAATACCTCAATTTATCGGTTTCCGCTCGTCGGCTGAACAGGCTTTGCCGCTACAGGTTTACTACTCGAAGACGTTGTCGGTTTTGCCGTGCTGGTATTCTTCGCAGCCGGTTTTGCAGTTTTGAGTGCCTTCAAATCTGCTTGGGCAACCTCATCCCCTTGCTCGGCAGCTTTCCTCAGCCAGAGCGCGGCTTGCGTTACATCCTTCTTCACGCCTTGACCATCGCGATAAGCCAAGCCGAGATTATGTTGCGCCTGGGGGAAACCTTGATCGGAAGCCTTGCGGAACCAGTCGACTGCTTGCCCATAATCTTGGGTGACACCTTGCCCTTGCTTATAGAGTATTCCTAGGTTATTCTGCGCTTGCGGCAAGCCTTGGAGGGCGGCCTTGCGATACCATTGAGCGGCTTGTGTGTAATCTTGATCCACACCTTGACCCGTATCATAAGCCATGCCTAAATTATATTGGGCTTTGGCATCACCTTGATCGGCCGCTTTGCGGAACATTTCAGCGGCAAGTTTGTAATCCTTGCGTTGATACGCATCCTTCGCAGCTTGCATGGACGATTGCGGGGTTTCCTCGGTGCCAGTCTTCACCGCTTGGGTACAGGCAATCAAACCCGAAACTGAAACCCAAAAGACCACACCCAAACGTAACACGGAACGCAGTTTCATCTTCATCACCTTAGTTTAAAATTTTTTAGGAAACCATCCAGTGCGGTAACCAACCTTTTCAAGCGCTATTCACATGGGCAGGGTGATTGAATAATCCTTGCCCGTCATCCAGTATCACTCGTCAGTTACCCATAAGCTCGCAGAACGAATTATTATTACATCCCACCCTTGGCACCAGGATTGTAACCCTGCTGCATTGCCTTCATTTTTAGTTCGTTGGCCAAATCGGAGTTACGCTCTACGCCAATGCCATCTTGATAGGCAAGACCCAAGGTATATTGGGCAGGGGGATAATTCTGGTCCGCCGCCTTGCGTATCCACTCGACAGCAAGCTTATCGTCTTGAGGCACACCCTGACCGTTATGATAAAAAACCCCGAGACTGAACTGTGAAGGGGCATAGCCTTGCTCGGCTGCTTTGCGGAACCAAGCGGCAGCTTGGGCTTCGTCCTGCTTTATCGAGGTTCCCGTCTGATAGGAAACTCCGAGACTATGCTGAGCATTGGCAAGACCCTTATCAGCGGCTTTTTGCACCCATTGTAGGGCTTGGTTCTCATCTAGCGGAACTCCTTGCCCATTATGATATAAAAGTGCAAGATTGTATTGCGCCATTACATGCCCTTGATCGGCCGCCTTGCGATACCATTGCGCTGCTTGGGTAAGGTCGCGAACCACGCCTTGGCCCTCTTGGTATACATAACCTAGTCTGTATTGAGCATTTGCGTCCCCTTTTTCTGCCGCTTTGCGGGTATCGACAAGCGTGGAGTCCTCGGTTGCCGCTTGGGTGGCTTTGGGGGGACGGAAACCTTGAACCATTGCCTTCAGTTTCAGTTCATTGGCTTTTTCGTTGTTTCTTTCGACACCGCGACCAGATTCGTACAATAAACTTAAGGCATATTGCGCATTGGCAAAGCCCTGTTCAGCCGACTTAGCATACCAAACGGCAGCTTGCGAATCGTCTTGGGCGACACCCAAGCCATCTTGATGCAATGCGCCCAACACAAATTGGGCATTCGCATTGCCCTGCTCGGCGGCTTTGCGAAACCATGCGGCGGCTTCTTGATGGTTTTTTGCGCGCAACGCGACAAAGCCCTCCCTGACTTGGGCAAGCGCTGAGCCTTGCTCGGCCGCCTTGCGATACCACAAGTTTGCTTGGCCCAAATCTTTTGCAACACCTTGCCCCTTCTCGTAAGCATAGGCCAGGTTGTATTGCCCATACGGTGAACCACTATCGGCCGCCCTGCGATACCACTGCGCGGCTTGCTCTAAATCTTTGGGGACACCCTTGCCCTGTTCGTAAAGCTGGCCTAAGTTTATTTGCGATGAGGCATCCCCCCGTTCGGCTGCTTTACGAAACCACTTGACCGCTTGGTTAAAGTCTTGTTGCTGGACGCCCTGTCGATCCCGATACATCACCCCCAGGTTACCCATAGCCTTGGCATCCCCTTGATCAGCCGCCTTGCGATACCACAAAAGGGCGCTGGCATAGTCTTGAGGTATCCCCTTGCCCGTATAGTAATAATTTCCCAAGGCTTGCTGTGCTTCAATTGCTCCCTGTTCGGCAGCCCGACTTATCCATTGGAAGGCTTGAGCATAATCTTGTGGGACACCCTGCCCAAATTGGTATTGCATTCCCAAATTGTATTGTGCCCACGCATCGCCAAGGTCACCTGCCTTTTGCAGCCATTCAGCCGCGTGGACAAAATCCTTGCGCTCATAGGCTTCCTTGGCTGCTTCGTGGGCGTCACGAACCGATTTCTGCATGTTGGCAACTTCAGTTTCTTGACTGAGTGATCGCTCTTGCGACAAGGAAAAATTTTGCAACGGCAGGGAAATCGAGGTGGAACTCATGGCAAGCAAACAAGCAGCCACTGCCAATCGCCACATTTGCGAATTATTCACCCATTTTCTCCACAAAGTCCAACCGTTTAAAATATCTTATCAAAAGCTGACAACGCTTAAACATGGAGTTTATAGGTAAATGATGCCATGAGGATGATTGATGCGGTGTCATTACTAGCCCAAAGTTTCCAAACGAATTAATTTTATTGATTTATTGATTGTGGGCAGTGCTTCGATTTCTGCCACTGCCGCCTTCAATTCACGTTCCAAGGTTTTATGGGTAAGCATGATGATGGGCACAAATGTCTCCCCGGCATGGGGTTCCTTCTGGAGTATGGCTTCAATGCTAATGTTGTGGTTAGCCAAAATGCGTGTCACATTCGCCAACACACCTGGCTTGTCCTCGGCTGACAGGCGCAAGTAATAAGCGGTCTTGACGGCCTCAATCGGCAATATGGGTATGTCAGTGATATGCTGCGGCTGAAAAGCCAAATGTGGAACCCGGTTTTCCGGGTCCGATGTGAGCGTCCTCACTACATCGACAATATCGGCAACCACAGCCGATGCCGTAGGCTCGGCCCCGGCCCCCGCCCCGTAGTAGAGCGTCGGACCAACGGCATCGCCTTTGACCAACACGGCATTCATCACTCCGTCAACATTGGCTATCAACCGGCGTTCGGGGATCATCGTGGGGTGAACTCGCAATTCCACACCCAGTTCGGTCCGGCGGGCAAGACCCAGCAACTTGATCCGATAACCCAATTCTTCGGCATAGGCGACATCGACACGGCTAATGCCGCTTATCCCTTCAATATAAACCTTGTCAAACTGCAAGGGAATGCCAAATGCAATGGAGGCCAGTATGGTAAGCTTATGGGCGGCATCGATGCCTTCCACATCGAAGGTGGGATCGGCTTCGGCATACCCTTTTGCCTGAGCCTCTGCCAGCACGTCGGTAAATTCACGACCCTTGTCCCGCATTTCAGTGAGAATGAAATTGCAAGTCCCATTGATGATGCCCGCCACCCATTCGATCTTATTTCCGGTCAAACCCTCGCGCAATGCCTTGATGATCGGTATGCCCCCGGCAACGGCGGGCTCGAAGGCAACCATCAAGCCCATCTCGCTGGCTTTCGCAAATATTTCGTTGCCATGTTTCGCAATCAATGCCTTATTGGCGGTCACCACATGCTTGCCATTGGCAAGGGCGGTGAGGATGAGTTGCTTGGCCGGTTCTTCGCCCCCAATCAGTTCGACAACAATATCCACCTCGGGATCGTTGACAACCTCAAAACCGTCTTCCGTCAATGGAATGCCGGTCGTGTCGCAGGTGCATTTCCCTCTGGCCGCAGCCCGGTAGATTTGAATCTCCCGCCCTGCCCTGCGGCTAATTTCCGAGGCATTTCTACGCAATACATTGACGGTGCCGCCACCGACAGTGCCCAGTCCGAGCAAACCAATTTTTACGGGCTTCAAATCGCTGTCCTCTAAAGTTAGGGGGAAGATGCAAATTATACCGAGTTGTCTGAGCGGAACATATTGCGGATTCCGCGAATGGCCTGACGGGTGCGATGCTCGTTTTCGATGAGGCTGAAGCGCACATGATCGTCGCCATATTCTCCGAAACCGATTCCCGGCGACACGGCAACTTTGGCATCAATCAAAAGTTTCTTGGCAAAATCCAAGGAACCCAATTCACGGTATTGTTCGGGAATCGGAACCCAAACAAACATCGTAGCCTTAGGCTTTTCCACTGCCCAACCAACGTCGTTCAAACCCTTGCATAGAGTGTCCCGTCGATGGAGGTACAATTGGCGTATTTCCTCAACGCAATCCTGCGGCCCTTCCAGTGCGGTGATCGCAGCAACTTGGATGGGGGTGAACGTTCCATAATCCAAATAGGACTTTATCTTCCCCAAGGCTGCAACCAGTTCGCGGTTTCCGCACATGAAGCCGACGCGCCAACCCGGCATGTTATAACTCTTGGACAGGGTGAAAAACTCAACCGCCACATCCATGGCTCCGGGGACTTGCAGGATGGACGGGGCAACATACCCGTCAAACACCAAGTCGGCATAAGCCAAGTCATGCACCACCCAAATCTTATACTCCCTCGCCATTTCCACGACCTTTTCGAAAAAATCCATTTCGACGCATTGGGTGGTGGGATTTCCGGGAAAGTTTAAGACCAGCATCTTAGGCTTCGGCCAAGACAATTTAATCGCCTTTTCCAATTCGGCAAAAAAATCCACGCCGTCCACTAGGGGGACATGACGGACATCGGCCCCGGCTATGATACAGCCGTATGGGTGAATAGGATAAGCCGGGTTGGGTACAAGCACAGCGTCGCCTGGGCCCAAGGTGGCAAGCATTAAATGCGCCAAGCCTTCTTTGGAACCGATTGTAGTAATGGCCTGGTAATCCGGGTCCAATTCCACCCCGTATCGGGTCAGGTACCAATTGCAAATGGCTTTGCGCAGCCGAAGAATTCCTTTGGAAACCGAATAACGGTGTGCCGAAGGTTTTTGGGCGACCTCGATCAGTTTGTCAACAATGTGTTGCGGCGTAGGCCGGTCAGGGTTGCCCATGCCAAAATCAATGATATCTTCGCCTTGTGCGCGTTGCTTGGCTTTCAGCTCGTTGACAATATTGAAAACATAGGGGGGCAAACGTTTGATGCGTTGAAACTCTTCCATCCTAGGCTCTTTTTGTGAAATTAATAATTTTAAGGCAAAGACTCATCATTGTGAAAAGCCTTAGCCAAGGCGGCAACCTTTGGAAGCCGGGCTAATTTAACCAAAAAAACAATTAAAAATACTGTTGTAGAGGCCAACTGTCAACGGCTGAAGCCATATAAGCTTATTTGTCCACCTTGTCTTTTCTCGCTTCCCCGAGCATCGGCTGGCCTCTACTCAGCCGTGTCCACCCTTGACCGATACGATAAACCAGCCACAAAACGGTTGGTGCCAAGATGAAAACCCCAATCGGTGTCGCTAGGGTGGGTATGGCAATGATAAATCCTATTAAACTAAACCAGAATGTGTTTAATTGCCAGCGCAGATGCGATTCCACCCAAGTTCCCTTCGCCTGCTTTCGTTTCCAAAGAACAAGCAAAGGCGCAATGAAGTAAGTGACCACCAAGGGCATGGTGGCCGCTTGCAAGGCGTAAACCACTGTGGCTAAATTTTTCAATGCCTTGATTTCGCTTGCGGTTTTTTGTGGTTCTGGGGTGATCATCGAAAGCCTCCGGTGGGATGTGGTCGTTTTAAACAAGCCTATTTGGCAACGACTTTGACGTTGGTTTGCGTCAAGCGTTCATCCAATTCCCGCAAACGTTCCACCGTGCCTATATCCATCCAAAACCCTTGATGAACCAGGCCATTCACCGACCCAGTCGCCATCGCAGCCCGCAGCAAAGGTGCGAGAGGGAATTTGCCGGGCTGACAACCGGCGAACAACTCCGGTCGATAGACACCAATGCCACTAAAAGTGAATTTGGGGTCGCCATCCGCCATCACTTTCGTACCTTGCAAAGCAAAATCGCCTTGCGGGTGATGAGGCGGATTATCCACCAGCACGAGATGGGCAAGCCCCTCGGGGCAATCCCTAAGACTCGCAAAAGGGAAATCGGTGGCTACATCGCCGTTGACGACCATGAACGGCCCATGACCCAACAAGGGCAAAGCTTGGTAAATGCCACCTCCTGTCTCCAAGGCTCCGTTTTCTTCCAGTGAATAAGCTATGCGTATGCCGAAGCGTGAACCGTCTCCCAATTGCGCCTGGATTTGTTCGCCAAGATGGGAAAGATTGACAATAAACTCATTGAATCCCGCCTCCGACAAATTAGCAATCATATGCTCAATCAACGGTCGACCCCCGACTTGCAGGAGGGGTTTGGGCGTGTGATCCGTAAAAGGCCGCAGACGCTCCCCCCGCCCTGCCGCCAGTATCAATACTTTCATGAAGGTTGGCCAAGTTTGGAATAGGTCTGCTCGACAATGCCATCTTGCAAAAATGCAAGGAAGTCAGCCATCTCAGGCTGGCGCTCGCACGCCCCCACCACGTAATTGAGGGTTCTAGGCATGTCTTTAAGATAGCCAGCTTTGCCGTCACGCAAATACAATCGCGAAAATATCCCCAATACCTTGATGTGGCGTTGCAACCCCATCAAATCAAACCAGCGGAGAAACCGATCAGCATTGGCTTCGACAATCAAGCCTTCATCCAATAGTCTTGCATGGAACTTCCTGACCCAGCCTTCCACACGATCTTGCGGCCAAGTGATGTAGCAATCCCGAAGCAGAGACACTAGGTCGTAAGTGATCGGGCCAATCACAGCATCTTGAAAGTCCAACACGCCTGGATTGTCAACATCTGTGATCATTAGATTCCGTGAATGGAAATCCCTATGCACGCAGACTTTCGGCTGCTCCAATGCGGAATTGGCCAACAGCCGCCAAGTTTTTTCAATGACCGCTTGTTCAGTTGGATTGGTCTCGCGCAGCAATAATTTTGCCAAATACCACTCTTGGAATAAATCCATTTCGTTACGCAAACGCGCTTCATCATAGGGAGGCAATCCGCAAGACTGCACATCGACCCCGCGCTTCATGCGTATCAAACTCTCCATCGCATCGTCGTATAATTTTTCAACAGTATTGGCATTGAGGCTGTCCAAATACAGTCGTTTGCCAAAATCACATAACAACAAAAAGCCCTGCTCAATGTTTTGAGCGTGGATTCTGGGGGCCTGAACCCCTGCCGTGCGTAATAAATTCGAAACTTTCACGAATGGAACGACATCTTCGTGGGTGGGAGGCGCATCCATGACGATGTAGCTGTCGCCGCCAACCTGTGCGCGAAAATAACGCCGAAAACTGGCATCGCTGGAAGCGGGTCGGAGGTCACCCACGTCCAAATTTAAGTCTTGGCATAGCCATTCGGACAGCGCCTGAAGGCGAGTGTCGGTTGAATTAGTCATATGTGCTAAGATTCCTGATCGAAAAATTCTTAATTGCTGTTGATGATGATGCGTTAGAATGTGCCATTATCGTATTATTTCACCACAAAACCGCGCCCTTAAGATATGCCACCTTTGTTTATACAATTTTTAAGCAAACAAATTTTGATGCCAGCCACGATCATCATCATGCATGAAATGCCTTCTTCCGAAGGATTTCCTGTTATTTAATGTTTACTCTGACTCGCATTGGTCGCGGAACAATGACCCTTCCAAACAGGAAGCCAATTTATTTCTGGGTGCTGCTGGCACTTGGCCCAGCCGATGTTTTCGCTGCTGGATGGGATTGCCTGCCCGGCGATGTTGGCAAAGACTGGGTTTGCGTCTCCGGCACGAGGAAACCCACCGCGACTGGGCTTAACTCGAAAATTCCTTCAGCCTCGCCAAAAGCGGCTGATTCGAAAACCAGATCGGCCGAGGAACCGGAAAACTCAAGCAAGGAAACGGAATCGAGTCGATCCAAAACGGCAGGGCGTGCAAAGCCAGCCGAAACCGAGGACCAAGCCGACGAGTCTGAGCGCCAAGACGAAGAGGAATCGACTGCCCCTGAACCGTCAAACCGCCAAACACCCGTAAAAAAAGCAGGGCTTGCCCCCAATACTCCGCCGCCAGCAAACAGCAACGGCTCAGCAACACCTGCACCAGAAGGCTCGGTCACCACCAAATCAGGCTGGAATTGTCGGCCCTCAGCCGATAAAACTTGGGATTGCTCATTGTCTGGCCCTGACTCGCATGGCGAAGCCCATATTGTCGGAACCGGGGAAAGTCAGGCCGAAAGCTGGTCGCAATCCTCAGACATGACCCGTCAAGACGAACAGCGCTTCTCAAGAATCTTAGCGCGTATGCCTGCCGACCCGTGGGCATTAAGTTGTGGCAGACGCAATAATGAACATACGGTAAGCAGCGAATTCCTGCTGTCCGATGCAGACCGAACCTTGCGCGAAAAATCCCCTTTGCAAATCACAGCAGACCGCGCCGAATTGGTTCATGGCGAAGCCTCCAACTATCTGGGGGGGGCGGAACTGAAACGCGCCGATCAAAGCCTGTTTGGGGATTTTGTCACTCACAACAGCAAAGGTGGGGTCATCAACGCCAAGGGGGAGGTCATTTACCGCGAAAAGGGCTTGGCTTTAGCCGGCGACACGGCCTTCATGAAGTTGAATTCTGACGAAGGCATATTGCGAAACTCACAATTCATCTTGGAAACCGTTCCCGCGCGCGGGACTTCCCGGGTGACTCACATCGACAGCAAAACCAAATCCCGGTACGAAACTGCCACCTATACGACCTGTCCACCCGGCGACCAAGACTGGATGCTGCATGCGTCGCATGTGACCCTAGACAAAGATGCTGGCAGAGGAACCGCCAAAAATGCATGGCTGAAATTTAAGGGGGTGCCTTTTTTATATACCCCTTGGATGTCATTCCCCATTGATGATCGCCGCAAAAGCGGTTTTTTGGCACCTTATTTTGGCTACAGTAAATTAAATGGGTTCGATTTCACGCTGCCTTATTATCTAAACTTGGCACCCAATTATGATTTGACCCTATTACCACGTGTTTTATCAGGCCGTGGCGAATTGCTGCGCTCCGATTTCCGTTACCTGACCGACTATGGCGCAGGCAGATTGTTTTTCGACATTATGCCGTGGGATAGACAAGAACAAAAAACCCGTGGTCAAGTGGGTTGGATTAACCAAAGCCGGTTTAGTGAAAAAATCACTTCACAAATTGATTTGCATTTGGTGTCTGACAACCTCTACATTCAACAGTTGGGCAATCTGTTGGCTATCAATAACAGCACTTTCCTACGCAGTTTTGCTACGCTGAATTACGGTGTTGGGGAACTATTTGGCGGTAGCTACACTGCCAATTTGATGGTGGATTATTATCAGAGCTTAGACCCAACCATCACTGACAAAAACCTTCCTTACCGCCGAATGCCTCAGCTTAATTTAACCTATAACCGGGCCATTGGGGACACTGGCCTGCAATTCCAAAGTGCGGCAGAGATAACCCGTTTTGACCAACAATATTTGGTGAATGGGGAACGATTGAATCTACGTCCTCGCATCTATTATCCTTTCCGGGACGTGGCAGGCTACGTCACTCCAAGCCTTTCGCTGCAACATACTGAATACTGGTTGCAAAATATAGGGCCGACTGAATCCAGCAATTTCTCTATGACAGCTCCCATTTTTTCGGTGGATAGTGGAGCGTATTTTGAAAATGATTTTAACCTTTTCGATTCTCCCATGCAGCAAACCCTGGAGCCTAGGTTATTTTATCTGTTTGTCCCCAAGGTTACCCAACCTTATGAATACAATCCAGGATACACCCTCGTCATTAACCCCTACACACAACTACCTATCTATGGGTATAATGGCTTAAATTTCGACTCAGCCGAATATGACTTCAACTTTTATCAGTTATTCCGCGAAAATCGGTTTGCCGGCGTGGATCGAATATCGGATGCCAATAATATCACCCCCGCTCTGACCACGCGGCTAATCAGTCAAAATTCGGGCTTGGAACGCCTTAAGGTGAGTGTCGGCAAAGTTTTCTACCTGAAAGACCCCCAAGTGGTTCTCAGCCCTGCTTATAACCCGCCCCCCCCTACTTACAAGAACAATATTGTGGGCGAAGTGTCTTCCATGCTGAGCGAACATTGGTCCCTACGCTCAACCACCCAATGGAACCCCTCCTTTAATAGGCTGGACCGGCAACAAGCTGTGCTGCAATATAATAACTTCAACAATAACTTGTTGAACATTAGCTATCGATACCGCCGCGACCCCTACGATGGTTCAAACCCTCGTTATCCAGATAATGATTTCAACCCAAGAACCATCAACCAGACCGATATTTCCACCCGCTTACCCATTGGTTTGGGATGGTTTGCCATCGGGCGCTGGCAATATGACTTAGCCAGCAATGTGACCGTGGAAGCCATGGCCGGCGTTGAAAAGGAAACGTGTTGTTGGCGCTTTAGTCTGATCGGATTGCGCTATGTTAACGGCGTGACCAGCAATAGTGGAACCTTGACCACCGTCACTGGCACGACTGTGGTCACTGCCAATGATACCACCGTCAATAATGCCGTCTTCTTCCAGTTTGAGCT
The DNA here is from genome assembly GCA_903859815.1 of uncultured Methylococcaceae bacterium. Taxonomy (GTDB): domain Bacteria; phylum Pseudomonadota; class Gammaproteobacteria; order Methylococcales; family Methylococcaceae; genus Methylumidiphilus. Next base: position 44,993 of record CAIOOA010000303.1, read on the forward strand.
AAAGGGCTTGGGTCGCTTTGGCGATCAAGTCGATACTCTGCTACTACAAAACTTTAGTGGATACCGGACGGACTATGAACTTCCCGGTATTTACCGACAAGCTGCGGCAAACTAATGAATCTAGTTTATCTATCGACAAAATTGAATAGGCACAAAATAAATTTTGTGTTACTGGCTACCCTGCAACTCTGCGGCTTCTGGCTTGCGCTTACCCTAAGCGAGGCTAGGGCTGCTGCGGGCGGAACGCAAAATGTGGACCAGATTGTCGCTGTGGTCGAGGATGGTGTCATCACGGCAGGCGAGTTAGGTGAAAAGGTCGCCATGATTAAGAAAGGACTCAGGCAGAACAATACCACGGTACCACCCGACAAAGTCCTGATAAAGCAGGTGTTGGAAAGGATGATCATTGACAAGATTCAATTGCAGCTTGCCGAAAAGGCAGGGATTAAAGTAGACGAGGAAACCCTTCGCGCTGCCGTCAAGCAAATCGCCGAACGCAACAACTTAACGGTGGATGAATTTCGCCGATCACTGATGGCGGAGGGAATCGTTTATGCAGAATTTGCAGAACAAATCCGCACCGAAATCACCCTCAACCGTTTGCGCTCCAACCAAGTCAACAGCCAAATCAAAGTCAGTGACCGGGAAATCGAAAACCACCTGAAATCCCAAACCAGCCACTCGGGTAATGTCGATACCGAATACCTGTTAGGCCACATTCTGATCTCCACCCCTCAAGCGGCCTCCACTAGCGATGTGCAAAGTGCCAAGGAGAAGGCCGACAATCTGATCGCAGAAATCAAAAAGGGCTTGGACTTCAAACAAGCCGCATTGGGTTCGTCGGACGATGAACATGCCCTAAAAGGTGGCGATCTTGGCTGGCGTAAAAAAAGCCAAATCCCGGCTGTTTTCACCGATTATGTTGACAAAATGAAGGAAGGCGACATCGAGGGCCCAATCCGCAGTTCCAGCGGTTTCCATATCATCAAAATGCTCGGACTCAAGCGGGCGGGCGGGGTCACCATTACGAAAACCCGGGTCCGCCATATCCTCATCAAGCCCACTGAGGTCATCACTGACGAGGAAGCCAAAGAAAAACTGCTTTCCCTGCGCCATCGAATTGAGGGTGGCGAGGATTTTGCCGAAATTGCCCGGGGAAACTCCGACGACAAAGGCTCGGCGGTCAAAGGAGGCGAACTCGGCTGGGTGCAACCGGGAGCCTTGGTTCCCCCCTTCGAGCAAGCCATGGAGAGCTTGAAACCCAACGAACTCAGTGATCTGGTGCAAACGCAATTTGGCTGGCATTTGATTCAAGTGCTTGAGCGTCAGGAAACCAACGATATGGGCGAGATCGAAAAAAGCAAAGCGAGGGAGGAAATCTTCAAGCGCAAAGTGGAGGAGGAAACCGAGCTTTGGCTACGCAAAATCAGGGATGAAGCCTACGTAGAGATACGCTTGGATTGAATCATTCGCTAGTCGCATTCGCATCATTATGACAGCTTCCTTGCCCACTCGCATTCTGCTTAGTGCAGGGGAACCGGCTGGCATTGGACCTGACTTATGCGTGATGATCGCGCAAATGCCGCTGCCCTGTGCATTGACGGTAGTGGCTGACCCTCAGGTTCTGACCAGCCGTGCCGCGAAACTCGGCATTGAATTAGCTTTGACTTGCGTGAATGCAACGGATTCGCCGCAATTGCACCAACCTGGTCAGTTGCAGGTCTTGCCGGTTCTGTGCCCTTCGCCCACAACCTGCGGCGAATTGGATCAGGCCAATGCCCTGGCCGTGCTGGACACCATCGCCACCGGGATAAGGGCTTGCCTAACCGGGCATTATGATGCGCTAGTGACCGCGCCTGTCCACAAAGGCATCATCAACGAGGCAGGTTTTGCTTTCACCGGACACACCGAATTCATCGCCGACATCACAGGCGGACACCCGGTCATGATGCTGGCAACCGAGGGTTTGAGAGTCGCCTTGGCGACCACCCACTTGCCATTAAAAGACGTGAGCGCCGCCATCACGGCAGACAGGCTCACGACCGTCATTAAAATATTGCACCACGATCTACAACATCGTTTTGGCATTTTAACCCCAAGGATTTTGGTTTGCGGGCTGAACCCCCATGCCGGTGAAGGAGGTCATCTAGGCCGGGAGGAAATCGATGTCATCAACCCGGTTTTGGACGCACTGAGGCAAGAAGGCATGGACTTGCTTGGACCCTTGCCCGCCGACACCTTATTCTTACCCAAATATCTGGACCAAGCCGACGCGGTGTTAGCCATGTACCATGACCAAGGGCTTCCTGTCCTGAAACACATGGGCTTTGGACGGGCGGTCAATATCACCCTTGGGCTTCCCATCATCCGCACCTCGGTGGATCATGGCACGGCCCTCGATTTGGCCGGAACCGGGCGGATTGACATCGGCAGCTTGGAAACCGCCATTCATGCCGCCATTGATATGGGCCGATGCGCTCGCTCCCTGCCGAAAGACCGACCCGGTTTGCAAAGTCGGTCACAAAGTCCACATTGAAGGATAAGTTTGATGGGCCATCAACCGCGTAAGCGTTTCGGGCAGAATTTCCTTGTGGATGATCGTGTGGTATACGCCATCGTATCGGCCATCTCCCCGCGCAATGACGAGCATCTGGTTGAAATTGGGCCGGGACAAGGGGCATTGACATTGCGCTTATTGCGCGAATGTGCTCAATTGGACGTGATTGAACTGGATCGGGATTTGGTCAGCTTGCTACAGAAGAAATTCGCCCATGAGGAAAAGCTTCACATCCATTCGGGCGATGCGATGAAGTTCGACTATGCCAGCCTTGCCGAAGCTGGCCCATTAAGAGTAATTGGCAACCTACCCTATAACATCTCCACACCCTTGTTGTTTCATCTGTTTGAATACAGCCACGTGATCAAGGACATGCACTTCATGCTGCAAAAGGAAGTGGTGGATCGCTTGTGCGCCCAAGCCGGCGACAAAGACTATGGACGCCTAGGCGTGATGGCGAGTTATTATTGCAGCATGGAATCCCTGTTGGACGTCTATCCTGAGAGTTTCAACCCTAGACCTAAGATCATTTCCTCCGTCGTGCGCCTTGTCCCGCATCGACAAAAGCCCGTCGCACTCCCGCATGAAGTGTTAAACCGCGTCGTCACCGCCGCCTTTTCACAACGTCGCAAGACCCTGCGCAATTCCTTGAACACCCTGCTGACCGCCGATGACATTGCCAGCGTGGGCATAGAACCAGGTGAACGGGCGGAGCGATTGAGCTTGGCCGATTTTGCCAAACTTGGGGAATTGCTGTTGGAACGGGAAAACCGAAGGTCGGAGTAATTCGGTAGTTTTTAAATTTATTCGAGTTGTATGCTGGCTCGGTAGAATACACCCGTTTTTTCCCAAACTGTCACCCATTATCCAAAGAATATATGAATACTCAACAGTGGATTTCCCAATTGTTTGCAACGATAGACAAAAAAGATTCAGTTAAATTTAAAACCTTCCATATGGATTCCTCGCGCTGATTGCTATAACGCAACAACTGATTGATAGCTTGGCCTACAGGCGACTCAATGCTGGGGCTTTTGAACTCCGCCTAGCCAAAAAAATATCCCGAACTAATGATAAACCACTGCGCCCTTAGTATTCCTATTGGAAGCAAACAAATGCGCAAATACCAAGTCTGCTTTGTATTCGATTTCATCGTTTGAATAAGATTCCGGCGGCAGATTCATTAATAAATGGTCGATGATGCTGATTTTGACTTTGGCTTGGGCGCTGGCTTTTTCACGCCAATGATCGATTTCCCGCATCAAACTATCGAGTTTTTCCGACAATTCCACGGCGACTTTCTTGATTTTTTCCTGTTCACCCGGCTTAAGCTTGTCTTTGGTCAACAAATCGAAGACGGCAAGTTGTGCTTCGCTCCCCAAGCCTGCGCGGATATAGCGCCGCTCTTCATGGTCGAGTTCGCCCTCGAATTTCCTGAGTTTATCGAAAACTTGCTGAATGGCGACTGCATCCTTGTCCTGATTATAGGCTTTGACGATGTTCAAATAGCGCTCGTAAAGGTTTACCCGAGTGGGGTTGGCAGCAATCATGGCTTGCAATCGTTGCTCAAGCTTTTCGCGCAAACTCAGCGCTTTTAAATGATGGCAATTGCGTTCAAACTCGGCTTGCAGCCTGGAGAAATCAAAATTCGTGAGATCATAACGTGCATGTTTCTTCACGGCTTTATCTTCGAGCGTCATGCCCACCGCAGTATCCACGAGTTGGTATAAGGACTTTAGCATGGCGGTAATATCCTTGGCAGTGCGAACTTTTTGAATACCTCGATTCAAGGCATTCAACGCAGATTCCTCCGGGTCATACTCAAACAAACCGGGGTCAGGAAAAAGGCCCAAGCGACGAGTTTGAATATCGGCAAGCAATAGCTCATAGGTTTTGCGGCTCTCGTCAGTGCGACAGAGCGCATTAGCCCCCAATAGGATCAGATGCTGTTTTTCCTCGCCCTTAGCTTGCATCAAATCAAACAAATCAAACCCCAAATCGGACAAATGCTGTTTGGCGAGTCGAATACTGTCTGCATATTCCGCCAATGCCTCGGAATTATCGAGCAGAGTTTTTTCTTCGTCGCCCTCCCCTTCCTTACCGATTCGGTTTCCCTTGGCAAAGGTCGCCAGCGCCCTGCGCAAGCTTTTTAACATCCCGTTATAATCGATAATCAAACCATTATGCTTGCCCTGATAAACCCTATTGGCACGGGCAATGGCTTGCATCAAAGTATGCCCCCGCAAGGGTTTATCCAAATAGAGGGTAGACAAACATTTCACATCAAACCCCGTCAGCCACATCGCGCAGACAATGGCAACGCGGAAGGGATTCTCGGGCTTTTTGAATTCCAATTCCAATTTACGCTTGACCATTTTCTCCCGGTGCTTTTCGATGTCAAGCCCCCATTGCTTGAATTCCTCCACTTCGCCTTGCTCGGGGGAAATCACCACGCAAAACTCCGTCGTTTTCATCCACTCGACTTGAACCCGCAACTGCTGCAAATCTTCATCCGGGGTACTGCCCAATTCCGCATAGCGGGTTTCCTCGACAATCACCCAAGTTTCCAATTCTTCGATTTTTTTATTCCATTTATCCTCAATGAGTTCAAACATCTTCACGCAAGTAATTTTATCCAAGCAGACGAATAACGCCTTGCCGGTTTGATAGCGTTGGTGATAATGGTTGACGAAATCCTGCGCCACTTTTTCTAAGCGCTTCGGCGAAGTCAGTATGGGATAATCACGGGCCAATTTCCGATAAAGCCTTTCCTCTTGTACTTCGTCCAATTCACCGCGTTCCTTGGCGGCATCAATCCGTTTAGTGATGCGCTCGTTAATCGCAGGGTCCACCAGGTGCAAACTTTCCCCCCGGCTTTCATAATACAAGGGCAAAGTTGCCCCATCCGCCACCGCCCGTTGAAAATCATAAATCGACACATAATCGCCGAATATCTCCCTCGTCAATTGCTTGTCTTGATTTTCAATTAACGGCGTTCCGGTGAAACCAATGAATTTGGCATTCGGCAGGGCTTTGCGCATATTCAAAGCCAAGCGACCATATTGGGTCCGATGCGCTTCATCGGAAATCACAATAATATCGTCGCGTGTACTATAAGGTGTGGCTGGCGGAGAGTGGAATTTATGAATCAGGCTGAAAACATAGCGATGGTCTTGCCTCAGCAAACTTTCCAAGCCCCTGCCATTGCGAGCTTGAGCGCGTTTGTCAGTGGATGCGCCCACGCAGGAAAATGTGCGGAAAATTTGACCATCCAACTCGCTGCGGTCGGTCATCACCAGAAAGGTATATTGTGCGGACAGTTTGCGATGAATTTTTTCGCTCAAAAAAGCCATCGAATACGATTTACCCGAACCCTGCGTATGCCAGAACACCCCTAACCTGCCCTTCTCCATATCCTGCTTGATTTCGGGATCATCCGACACCAAGCGGTTAACCACCCGGTTCACGCCTAGGAATTGATGATTGCGCGCGATGATTTTCTGCACCTCGTCTTCGCTGCGATCAAACAAAATAAAGTTTTCCACCAAGTCCAGCAACTGGGTTTTGTCCAACATTCCACGCAATAATACTGGCAGCAAAGGCTGGTCTTTCTTTGGTTCCGGGTCGTCTTCATCCAATCTCTTCCAACGGGAAAAATGCTCCCATGGCGTGGTAATCGAACCATAAAGCCCGTCCAAGCCATTGGAAAGAATAGCAAAGGCATTCCAATGGAACAACTGCGGAATGGTATCTTTATAATCGCTGAAATTGCCGTCAAAAGCGCTGCGAATATCCTTGTCAAAGCGCTTCAATTCGATGAACACCAAGGGCAAACCATTGACGAAACCGACCAGATCGGCCCGGCGTCGCCACAAGCGGCCTTGCACCCATAACTCCCGCACCACTAAATAGCGATTATTGCCGGGTTCGTCAAAATCCAGCAAGCGCAAGCGTTTTTCAATCATCCTGCCGTCGGAATCGCGCAGTGTAATCGGAATGCCATGCTTGAGCAGTTCATATTTTTCCTCGTTGGCTTGCAGCAAGGTCTTGGCAGTGTCAATCTGCATGACTTGAACAAGAGCCTCATGATAAGCCTCTTCCGGCAAGCCGGGGTTTAGTCTGCGCAAAGCCGCATCAACATCCCGCCTTAATACCGTTTCCCGATCAGACAATCGCCCCAACAAACTATCCGCCCCGAAGGTTTCCTTATCGAAAGCAAACACCGAATCCCAATGCAATTCCTTTTCCAATAACTCGGCGGCGGGTAGCTGGATGAGTTGGTCTTCGGAATAATCCTTGCGCGTCATGAATGAATGCCCTAGCGTTGAGTCAGTTGCAAATTAGGATTATAGCCTTATGAAGTCAGTAATTCTCAGTTTGGCAACAAAAGGTTTCACGCAACGGCGCAACGAAGAGCCGCATTACGCAGTAATTCTCGGTTTGGCGTAAAGTCTTGGAGGTTCTGGCATCTCGCAACAAAAGGTTTCACGCAACGGCGTAACGAAGAGTCGCTTTACGTTGCGCCGTTGCGTCGTTGCGTGAGGTTTTCTTTTGGGACGATGACATCACAATGCCTAAGTCATAGTTCTTCAGGTCATAATGTGAATTGCTGCCAAGCCAATGGGCTACCTTGCCGATTTGTCCGGCATTCCCTTTGGCGGAATGACGAGCCGGTTTCCTTCATGCGATTGATCTGATTTGACTGACATCTAATGCACCGGACATCAGCTTGGGGAGAAGCAGGTCGCGGGATTGTGCAAGTTGCATGTTCATTTCATGGAGATATATCCGTTGCCAAAGTAAATCATTTAGATATTTTAAACAAACATCTAATCCCCTAGGAATTAGCAAATTAATTTCTTTTAAATGCTTTGTTCCTAAATGCGCCACCGTTGCACCTTGAATTGTAGATTCATAATACTTAATTGGCTCAATTAGAGCAAGACTAACAAAAGCAAGTAATATTTCAACTTTTGGCCTGAATTTACAAACACGCTGAACCAGATAACCTGTTTTACCAGCCCAATTATTCATATGAAAAATTCCATCCATACCTATTAATAAATCTCCTCTTCTAACTAAATAGGATTCATCTATCTCTTCGATTGTATATGTATTTGATTTCATTTCAGGAATATCGCGTATTCTTATAATTTGCGTCCCTATTCCTTCGCAATTAAATAGATTAGCTTTGAATGGATAGCCATAAGTTACATCGCAAACTTCAAATAAATTGGCTTTCCTCCACCCCTCCGGCACTCCGTCTTTGATCGGCACGGTTTCATGCCCCGGAAAGCGTAGATTGACGAACCATTCGCGGTAGAGCAAGCGGGCGGATTCTTCCAGTAATTGAATGCGGCGTTGATTTGTTTTGATTAAATGGTCATAAGAAAGCAATATTTCTGCAATTTTGGCTTGAGTCTTTACGTCGGGGGCACGCACCATAACACGATAGATTCTTTCCGGTGCGGTATGTCTCACCTTAGTACCCGAAGCACTACCATTAATCTGATTACGGACTAAACTGGAGTTGAACAGAAAATATAAAAATAACTTATCCAATAAATTGGTGTCGATATGATCGACTAAACCCAATCGTTGATTGTGAAGATAGCGGTTTTCTGAGGGTATAAGAGCCGAGCTTCCCAGTAATCCTGGCCCCTGTTCTGTCATAGCAATGATTAAACTACCTTTTTCTAAAATAAATGCCTTTGGAAAATCGCTAGTATAATAACGTTCTTTATCTGGGCGAATACGAAATCCACCTTCTTCAAAAAAATTTCCCGGTGTTAGAACAATATAATCACCCTTATCTGAAAAAAATTCACCTTTAAAAGCATAGCCATGCTTTATATGAATTGCATTTCCAAGAGCAAACTCATTCCATATCATGCCTAAATAAACCTTTAAATAATTTGTATTGATCGTCCCCAAGCTCTGGCGCTCATCAGGTTACACAAATGCTGGAAGATCGTCATTTCGGCATGGATGCCGAAATCCAGCGTCCAGGGATGGCAAAATGGAACCTGTCGCAATGCTTAACGCAACCGACAAGTGACCTTCCATGGCCTGGATGCATTCGGGACTTCCTTGTCCCGAACCCTGCGGGCGGCGGAGCCGTGCAAATCGGCTATCCTGCCGATTTGCCCGGCATCCATGCCGGTATGACGGCTTTACTGAATGGCAGTGATGCAGAACATGGGAACGATAAGATATTATGTCTTACGCCAAGCTCGCAGCGGCGTAACGAAGAGAGCTTTATCGTCAACAACTCATTATAAACCATCGTAGGAGTGGGCCATGCCCACGAAAATAAGCTGTAGCCCGGATGTAGCCGCTTTGCGGCGAAATCCGGGATGTTCGTGGCACGTAATTTCCCAGAGGCAAATCCACTGCATATCGCCCATTCCAATTTCTTTTGGGCAAATCCACAACTTTTCCGCGAATCCAATTTCTTTTGGGCAAATCCAATTTGCTTTTCCGCGATTCCAATTTACTTTTCGGCAAAGTAAATTGGATTTGGCGAAAAGCATGTTTACTTTGGGCAAAAGCAAATTGGATTTGGCCGATTCCAATTGGATTTAGGCAAAAGCAAATTGGATTTTGCCGATTCCAATTGGATTTAGGCAAAAGCAAATTGGATTTGGCCGATTCCAATTGGATTTAGGCAAAAGCAAATTGGATTTGGCTGATTCCAATTGGATTTGGGCAAAAGACAATTGGATTTGGCCGATTCCACAGCGATTTTATTGGAATTCCAATAGAAAAGCCCGGTTTCCAATTGACCTAGACGCTAAACCTGTTTGCTTTTTCCAGCCGCTTTCTGGCAAATTGTAAATCATCCCTGCTTGCCTGCCAAACCGAGCGCAATGGCCAACTTATTTCTATTTTAGCAAAATTTCAAAATTTTCTTGGATGCGTGCTGCCAATAAGACCGCTTTCTGATTCAATTCGTCCAATTCCAAATGAATGTCCGCCAAGCGTTCTTTGAAATCCTCCTCGTCTTCCTCTGGTTCCACTGTCACGCCGACATAACGGCCCGGAGTCAGGCTGTAATCATTGGCGGCAATCTCGGTGCGACTCACTAATTTGCACAAGCCCGGCACATCGTCGTATAGACCTAAGGGGAAACGATGGTGCAGCCAATGGGTTTGTTGGATGAAATAAACCGCTTGCTTGAATGCTTCCAACACGTGGTCTCGAACACTGGGTTCTTGGTCTTTGCCAAAATCGGCTGAGGTCAGCGCCTTTTTCAATTCGCGGGCGCGTTTGGCGTTGAATTCCACCCCATTCAATAGGCGTTGAGAGCCTAAAGCCCGGTAATGCTTGTCGGCGGTATCCAATAGCTTGAGCCATGTTTTATTCTGGGCTTCGACTTCGGTTTGGGCTGCTTTCAACAGCGGGATGAGCGTTTCCAATTCGGTTTGCCGCCGGACTTGGGCGGTATGCGGGTCTTTCTCGCTTGGTTCTGGCTCGACGACAACGCGGCCCAAGGTTTCGGTTAGTTTTTCGACGCTGGAGGGGGCTAGTGTGGGGGTTTGCGCGAGAGCGAGTTCGGCGAGAAAGGCGGGGATGTTCGGCTCACTTGAAATCAATTCGGCATGGCCTTGAAGGGAATCGGCAAAACTTCTTAGCCATCCAGCCAATTCACACAAGCTTTCATTATGGGCCTCGATCCGCTGCGGCAAGCAGCTTAGCCATTTCGCCGACGTCTGTTGATACTGGCCGACTAGCGCGATGAATTTTTCCCGCTCGCCGCGATAAATCCACACGATGGCGCTCAGATTGGCGAGTTGTTCTTCGGTGAATACATGCGAGCGGGCGGATACGACATGGTAGACATGGCGGGCATCTATCATCAACACAGAATCTAGCAAATCTTCCGGCTTGCCTTTGTCGAAAAACCACAGGGTGCAGGGAAGGCTGCGGGTATAGAAGAATTTGGGTCCTATCGACATCATCACATCGACATGGCCGGTTTCCACCAGTTTTTGCCGAATATCGCGGTCTTTGTTGCCGGCATCCGAGGCGCTGGAAGCCATGACAAAGCCTGCCCTTCCCGTGGCATTCAGGAAAGCATAGAAATATTGAATCCACAGGCCATTGGCGTTGGAAATGGCCCCGTTCTTGGCATTGGTTCCGGGAAGGCCAAATGGCAAGCGTCCGCCTTCACCCACTTGGCCTTCAACCCGTTTGGTATCGACCATGTCAACATTGAACGGCGGATTCGCCATGACGAAATCACACCGCCCGGTCAGCGTGTGTTGGTCTTCATAAAACGTATTGCCTTGCAAGATGTTGCCGTCCAATCCATGCACGGCGAGGTTCATTTGAGGATTTCGTATTGGTCCTCGATCAGTTGCATTGCATCGTCAATCGCCTGACCTACATTCTGGCCCTGCGGAAGGGTGGCGAGGAAATGAAAACGGGCTTGTTCCGGCAAGAATATTGCCGCTTGTCCGGTGAAATCTTCCTTGCGCGGTTCGCGCAAGGGCTTTCCATCGCGCATAGGGAGTTTTGCCAACACCTGTTTTAATACCGCTTGGTATCGGTTGTCGGCATGACGGAGAAAGATGAGTCCCAACACCGGCATGGAGTATTCCGCCGCCGTCAATTTGGAATTGGCGCGGAGTTCGTCCGCGGCTTCCCAGAGTTCAGTTTCTATCAAGGGAATATCGAAGATTTGGTGGAGATGAAGAGGATCGAACTCTCGACCTTCGCATTGCGAACGCGACGCTCTCCCAACTGAGCTACATCCCCATAATTTGATTAGCGGATTGGAGTGTGGTGTAAGTATAACTTACACCTATTATAATAACGCTATTGTTGGAGTATTTCAATCTTAGACCAGCAATTCTCATTTTGAGAAATCGTAGGGTGGGCTAGGTGCGCATTTCAGAAAACCTTCCGTTTATCGTTAAGCTTGGAGCGCACCGTAGCCCACCATTGCCAATCCGCCGCTAGTTTGGTGGGCTATGGCGCACGGAAAGCACCGAGTGAGGTCAAGGTTCTCGGTGTGTGCGCCTAGCCCACCCTACGGTAGGAGCGTTGGTCACCCCAAAATGAGAATTGCTGAGCTTAGACCGACTAGGTTTTGAAAACCGAGTCGGTCAACTTTCCTTTTATCCATTACCGAACCACGCCAGTTTTTCATGCAGCCTCACCACGTCTCCGACAATCACTAAGGTGGGGGCTTTCACATCGGTGTTAGCCACTTTTACCGGCAAATCGGCCAATGTTCCCGTCAATACCCGTTGATGGCGGGTAGTACCTTGTTGAATCAACGCGGCGGGTAAATTGGATGGGCAACCGTGATTGATGAGTTCGGCGCAGATTTGCGACAAACCTTGCAAACCCATGTAAATCACCAACGTTTGATTGGGAACCGCCAGCCGGTCCCATTCCAAATCGATGGTTCCATCTTTCAAATGCCCGGTGACGAACGCACAAGATTGGGCATAATCCCGATGGGTCAACGGTATGCCGGCATAAGCGGCACAACCGGAGGCAGCCGTGATGCCCGGCACGACTTGGAAATGGATGCCCTCCCCCATCAAAGTTTCGATTTCCTCGCCGCCTCGACCAAAGATGAACGGATCGCCGCCTTTCAAACGCACCACTCGACGACCGGCTTTGGCGAGCTCAATCAGCAAGCGGTTGATTTCCGGTTGCGGCAAGGCATGGTTGCTGCTTTGTTTGCCGGCGTAAATTTTCTCCGAATCTTTGCGCAATAATCCCATGATTTCCGGCGATACCAGCCGGTCATACACCACGACATCGGCTTCTTGCATCAAGCGCAGGGCGCGCAAGGTCAGCAAATCCGGGTCTCCCGGACCCGCACCCACTAAGAAGACCATCCCGGTTTTGGATGTGTCTGTTTCCCGTAAACGCTGCTCCAATTGTAAAGCCGCGTCGTCTTCACGGCCTGCCAGAGCAAGATCAGCCACTTGGCCTTGCAAGACTTCTTCCCAGAAATGTCGGCGTTGCTCGCCATCGGAAATGACTTGTTTGACGGGTTGCCGAAAGCGGTCCGCCAATCTTGCCAAGGAACCATATCCCGGCGGAATTAAAGCTTCCAGCTTGATTCTTAACAATCTTGCCAATACTGGCGACGATCCTCCTGATGAAATCGCCGCCACGATGGGTGAGCGGTCAATGATGGCAGGAAAAATGAAGCTGCACAATGACGGGCAATCAACGACATTCACCGGGATATTGCGCGATTGGGCGGCATGGTAAACCTGCTCGTTAACCGAGCGGAGGGAAGTCGCGCTGATGACGAGTTTGAAGCCGTCCACATCGTCGGGTGTGAATAGCTTTTCCCACCAGACTATCTCGCCAAGTTGATGCAATGCTTGCAAAGAGGAATACAATTGCGGGGACACCACGGTGACTTTCGCGCCCGCTTGGCGTAAGGTGGCAAGCTTGCGCGAGGCCACTTCACCGCCGCCGACAATCAGGCATGGTTGGTCGGTTAGTTTGAAAAACAGGGGTAAATAATCCATAGACCTTCGCTTTTGGTAGAATCGTAAGTCTATTGTATGTCGGGAGACGAAACAGTGACTATGCCAGAATTCGATTTTGAGGTGGATGCTTGCGGGCTGATGTGCCCCCTGCCCTTGTTGCGACTGAAAAAAGCCCTGCAAGGCTTGGAAAACGGGAAGGTTGTCTTGGTATTGGCGACCGACCCCGCCGCCGTGCTGGATTTTGGCGTGTTCATCGAACAAGCCGGCCATGCGTTGTTGCACAGCGAAGAACAGAATGGGGTGTTGAGGTTTTTGATTAGGAAGGGGGGGTAGGATTTTATGGAAGCTAATGAAATGATTTATCCAGTCGCTACCGTGGCCGATGCGTATGATGTCTGCCACCCTGAAACCCCATTGGAAGACGTGAATGACACCCGCTTCGTGGATTTGACTGCGGTTCGAGGCGGTGAAAATTTAGTCAACTCTATAGCCTTTGCCATTGAACGCACCCGTTCACCTAATTTTCACCGGCAATTAGTCACCGGGCATAAGGGATGCGGCAAGACCACAGAATTATTTCGCTTGAAAGACAGGCTAGAAAATCATGGTTTTTTTGTTGTTTACCTAGATGTGCAGGAAATTTTGGACTTAGGTGATATTAGTTACCTTGATGTAATCATAGGTATTGCCAAGGCAATCGTGGGAAATTTAGATGCTGCCGGTATTGGACTCAACAAAGAATTGTTGCATGAAATACTTCAATGGTTTGCAGAAAAATCCATTATTGAAGAGCGCAATACGGAATCCGAAGGTAAAGTCAAGGTAGGCTTTAGCATTTCGGCAAGTATTCCATTCTTATCTAAGGCTCTAGCTGAAACCACAGGCCATATCAAAAGTGGCAGCAAACGACGTGAGGAAATCCGCACGACCTTGGAACGTGAGCTATCCCAGTTGCTTGAACGTTTAAACACTTTAATTGATGATGCCAGAACTCGACTAAGGCAGAATGATTACAAAGATTTAGTGGTCATTGTGGATCAACTTGAAAAAATGGCTTATCGAACTAACAAGGATGGCCTATCTAACCAAAAGGAGCTTTTTGTTCATCATGCAGGTCAATTGAAAAGTCTGCATTGCCATACCATTTATACAGTACCCATCAATCTTGTCTATAGTGCCAATCTAGGGGATACTTTTGGAAGTGATGCTACTTTTATCATTCCAATGGTGGATACCCAGAAAACTGATGGCAAGGAAAAACTTACTCAGGTGGTAGCCCGCCGTATTAATATTGACCAAGTATTCGCGGAAGCTGAATTGGTAGACAAGTTAATCATGATGTGTGGCGGCTCCTTGCGCGACCTATTCAGATTAATCCGCTTAGCTTGTCAAAATACCGATGAAAAAATCACCTTAGAAGATGTCGAAAGGGCCATACGCGCCTTGATTCGGGAATTTGATCTTTTAGTTCGGGAAGAAGACATTCCGTTATTGAAAAGGGTTGAAAAAATCAAACATGTCGATAGAAGTTTTGCCGATTTATTGGAACGCCGTATTATTCACGAATACCAAAATGGTGAACGTTGGGCTGATTTGCATCCGGCGGTTCGGGCAATTGCATGGGTTGATCGCGAACTGAATCCACCAGCTATCTTATGAAAACTGAAAGTGTTATTGATCAGGCTGATCGTGAATCTGAGCTACCTCGATTGCTCTGGGTATTGCGCCACGGCAAAGGGTTTGGATTGTATTTTGTCTGTTGCAATGCCCTTGCCTATCGTCGTGAGTTAGTCGAAAAGATCAAAGCCGAATATGCTCAACCCATTCTTGAATTCGATCTAACCGGGCATGATGGCGAAGCCTATATCGATCATCGGTTACTGACTTGGGCCGAGGATAAAACGCCCGGAGCGCCGGTGTTTTGTTATGGTTTGGAAACTTTATTGCCTACCCGTGATGAGGATCGCCAATTCCGCACCTTACAGGAAATCAATTGGCGGCGGAATGTGTATAGCCAACTCAACCGTAATTTGGTGATTTGGTTGCCGGAATATGCGCTTAACCTGTTGGCGCGAACCGCATCGGATTTTTATGACTGGCACACTGCGGTATTTGAGTTTCCCGTGCCGGATTCGGAAAAATCTCATTTGATCGGACAATCCATGTTGGGTTTTATGGAAGGGGAAACCCATGCCGCCAACCGAATGACTTTGGAGGAAAAAAAGCGTTGGTTAAGTGTGTTGAATGGACTATTGGATGAAACGCCCAAGGATACTGTGGAATATGCTAGGTTGTTATATGATAGGGGGCGTTTGTTTAGATCATTCGCAAAATATGAGGATGCTTTAAATGATCATCTGCAATGCCTAACTATATATCAATCTTTGGATGATAAAAAATGCATTAGCATGGCATTGAATGATATTTCAAGAATATATCGTATTATTGGAGATTATGATAAGGCACTATACTATATTGATATTGCTCTTGCTGTCGCTAATGAAATGGGAAATCACTTAGAGGAGCAGTTAACACTTAATAATATTGGAAGGTTATATTTCTCCATGGGAGATTACGATAAGGCATTGGCTATTTTCGAAAAAGCTCTGGATTATCGACAGTTAACTGGTGATAGAGCTACAGAAGCAGCAACTTTAGATAATATTGCTCTTATTTATATTAAAAAGGGATTATATGAAAAGTCATTAGAATATCTAAGAGAGGTATTGTCAATATGTCGTGAAATTGGACATCGCGCTCTTGAAGCATCAGCTATCAATAACATGTCGCGCATATATTTAGCATTAGGTAATTATAATAAAGCTTTGGCTTTTGCTGAAGACGCGCAAGAAATTCAGCAAGAAATCGGTCATCTTGCTGGTTTATGTAGGAGTTTATCGAATAAGGGAATGATATATTTTAAACAAGGAAACCTAACTGAAGCCGAATTTGCATGGTTACAAGCTTTTCGTATAGCCAAAGAAATCGGCCTTGCAGAAACCTTGCAAGAATTAGAAAAATATGCAAATGATTTAGGAAATAATGGTTTGAAATTTTGGGAATCCAAAGTGTAAGGTGGTTTGATGCCTGAGGAATCTACATATATTGAGAAAATATTATGCTCGTTTCCAAGTTCCTTCTTCACTTCCATTAGGTTAAGCCGTCATACTGGCATGAATACCGGTATCTAGGGCATGGATGGTTACTATCAGTTGGCATAAGTGCTTGATTAAGCGTAAAAGCTGATTATAGCTTGCCATCCATGGACGCTGGATTCCGACATCCCTGATCGGAATGACGGTTTTTCCTGTTTCATGCGATAGCCTTGGTCTTAACCCGAAAGGAGCTAAAGTAATCCTTGATAATCGGAGCCACGAACCCGTCGGCTTCAATCAGATAACATCCCGGATTACGCCGCAAAGCGGCTACATCCGGGCTACAGCTTATGCCTTAACTTAAAGGCAGTGACGCTTCAAGGGGGTACTGTATTTTCGCTCGTTCCTAAGCTCCAGAGACTGTGAAAATATTCGATTTTTTTGACCCTTGTGAGTAGGGGCATTAGGCGGATAACGGAATGTAATCCGCCGAATCGCCAATCCCTCCATTCGGCGGAACCCGTCCTTAGGTTCCGCCTTTACGATCCTTACATCTACTTTAATTTGCAATCTGCAGTGGATAGCCATTGATCCAACGGACCTTCGTTTATAACGTTCCCACTCTTGTCCTTGAAATAGACATTTTTATCGATATTATTATTGGCCTTGGAAGCAAAAAGACAAGTATTGGCCTTGGAATAGCAGCGATAAGTCCAGTCTGGTGAATCCTTAGTAGTTTCATGGGTTAGAAACGCATCGTAGTATTTTCTTTCAGCCCAATCAAACAGGCATTCAGTTGGAGACGGGGTTAGGTTCTGCGCTTTAAGAAAGCTAGGGTCTTCCACCGGCATGAACGGCGATTGCGTTTCCAGATCGGCCATTGTGAGTTTGTTCACCTCTGTAAAATCCAAATTGGCAAGATCGATCAAACGCAAAGAATTGTTTTCCGCGCTGCGGAAGTAGAGCTTGGAAGTGCTTCTTCCGTTTTTGTCTGGAAAACCATGTACACGCAACACGGTCCATTGCGTGTACGCGACTCCTTCAGCCCCCTTTGAGTCGTCATAGGTTTCGCCCTTGGCGTTCTCAACCCGCCCAATCAGTTTTGCGGCAGCTTGCAGCGTGTCGTTTTCACTCAACAACGGGTTGCTGCCCTGCGCGGTCGGCCCCACCAATTCATGAGTGGCACATTGCCTAAGTTTGGCCAGCACGACAAAGCGGCTCTTTGCATCAAAGTCGCCGGGCATACCTTTTAGCCCCTCATCTTCATTGACAACACCGCATTGCAGCTTGGTAAATTGCGGCAAGTAAAGGTGGCTTAGTTGCAATGCATAGTCCGGGGAGTTGGTCATGACACCCTCGTACTGCTGATTGTCATCATCATAAATCTGAGTACCCTTGTTCATCCATTCGATGACCATCGACTTGCCAGAGGCATCGTGCAACACCGCATGTAAGTTAGGCATTTGACCACCAAGCTCTTTGGACGTTTCACCCACAACGACTACCCTATTCAATGCGGCTTTCACTTCCGCGACCGACTGGAATTGGCCTAACGCCCAAGCAGCAAAATCTTGTATGGACAACGCCTTGGTATTGTCGGGACTCACTGGAAAATCAGTTCCGGTTAACCAAAGAAGACCTACCGACAAGCCCATCTCGTTGATGCCTTCGGCAAATTTGTATTTTTGATCCAACTGGTTTATCCCGACAAAACCATATTGGTTGGTCCATGTCACCCCAGGCTTAGTGGCGTCGAGAGAGTCACCCGCATTGTTGACCCATTTAATCCCGCGTGGAACTTTTACAATTTGGGACTTCAAATCCATGAAAAATTCCATCGTGCGCGCAGAAACCACAGGCAGTGGTTTGATGCGTGTGTTGCCGGTGATAATTACATCGGAGCAGGCCCATAGGGATTGGGTCGATAGGGCAAGCAAAAATCCAAGGATAAATGCAAGATGCTTGGTTAGGTGAGATTGTGTTCGAATGCGAGTGTTCATAAGTATTTCTCCGGTTATGTAGTTTTATTAAACTTGCATCGTATGCAAGTGATATTAAAAGCACATTATTCATGGCAAATTCAATGCCAGAGTTTTAAACCTTTGCGGCATTTTGAGCTAAACCGGTATAGAAAATAAGCCAAACAGGTTTGAGACTAGTGATTTTGAATCGCTTATTGCGTGATGACTGGGACTTATACGTGAAAGGGGAAGCACCTTACCGATTGTTTAATCGTGAGAGATGGGTAAATCCAACAGAATTGTCGCTAATTTATGACACCAAAGACCATCAATAGCTCTAAATGAAACTAGGTTTTCATTACTATTCAATAGATTGGTAAATCCATCAAAACTGTCGCCAAATCAAAACATCAGAAACTTGTTAAGCCCATCACTAGCCGGCGTGACCCGGATGTAGCGTGGCGAATTCCGAGTAGTGATAGCCCAACCCGGATTCCACTTCGTTCCATCCGGGTTACCCGCTAACACCGACTCGGTTTTAAAAACCGAGTCGGTCTACCTCATTAAACTATCCCCTCACCTGCCCATCCCCCAACACCACGAACTTCTGCGTGGTCAGACCTTCCAAACCCACCGGGCCACGGGCATGGAGCTTGTCGGTGCTGATGCCGATTTCCGCACCTAGGCCATATTCAAAGCCATCGGCAAAACGGGTGGAGGCATTGACCATCACCGAACTGGAATCGACCTCACGCAAGAAGCGGCGAGCGCGGGTGTAGTCCTCGGTGACAATGGCTTCAGTATGTTGGGAACTGTGGTTATGGATATGCTCCATGGCTTCATCCAAGCCAGCCACGATGCGGATGGACAGAATCGCCGCCAAATATTCAGTGTCCCAATCTTCTTCGGTGGCGGGGATTGCGTCGGGTATCCATTCCAAAGTTTTCGGGCATCCTCGCAATTCCACGCCTTTTTCCTTCAACAAGCCCGCCAATTCCGGCAAAATACTTGCGGCGATGCCTTCCGCCACCAGCAAAGTTTCCATCGCGTTGCAGACTCCATAGCGATGCGTTTTGGCATTCATCGCTATGCGTATGGCTTTATCAGGGTCGGCCTTGTCGTCAATGTAAACATGGCAGATGCCATCCAAGTGTTTGATGAT
The DNA here is from genome assembly GCA_903859815.1 of uncultured Methylococcaceae bacterium. Taxonomy (GTDB): domain Bacteria; phylum Pseudomonadota; class Gammaproteobacteria; order Methylococcales; family Methylococcaceae; genus Methylumidiphilus. The sequence goes on from CAIOOA010000303.1 coordinate 64,234, forward strand.
GGGGATGCGTGATTCCGCCATGATGCGCTCGATCAAGCCTTTGCCGCCGCGAGGCACGATCACATCGACGAATTGCTCCATCCGCAATAATTCACCCACCGCGGCCCGGTCGGTCGTGTCAATCAATTGCACGGCTCCTTCGGGCAAACCGGCCTCAGCCAATCCAGCACGGACGCGCTCGGCAATGGCACGATTGGAATGTATCGCCTCGGATCCGCCTCGCAGGATGCAAGCATTGCCCGATTTCAGGCATAAGGCCGCCGCGTCTGCGGTCACATTGGGGCGGGATTCATAAATGATGCCGATGACACCCAGCGGAACCCGCATCCGCCCAACCTGAATGCCGGAAGGACGGTAGGCCAGCCCGGTAATTTCCCCAACCGGGTCGGCCAAGGCTGCGACTTCACGCAAACCCTCAGCCATGGCTTTGACACTCTTGGCTGTGAGGGTCAGGCGGTCCAGCATCGCCGCATCCAAGCCTTTGGCGCGACCTGCCTCCAAATCCTTCGCGTTTTCGCCGATGAGGGCTTGTGCGTCGTCCTCCAAGCGATTGGCTATGGCCAACAAAGCGCGATTCTTGGCTGCCGTGTCAGCACGGCCCATCAAACGGGAAGTGGCGCGGGCTTGCTCTCCGACGGAGTGCATATATTCTTTAATATCATGCATAAGTGTGTTTGATCGCTTGAAAAAAATTAAAACGGTAGTTGGATGTCGGGTTTGATAGCCAAAAGCAACTCTCTGAATTGCTGTTGGATATGGGCGAGTGCCTTTTCATTGTCGGCTTCAAACCGGAAGGTGATGGCCGGCAAGGTATTGGATGCCCTCACCAAACCCCATCCTTCCAAGAAGTCCACGCGCAGACCGTCAATGTCGGTTATGCGGGCATCGCTAAACTCGGCAAAGGCGAGCACTTTTGCCATCAGTGCAATGTTTTCGCCTTCTTCAAGCTGCACGCCCATTTCAGGCGTGTTGATGCTGTCAGGCAATTTGGCAAACACTTCGGCACTGGATTCAGATGCGTTGGACAAAATTTCAATCATGCGTGTACTGGCGTAGATGGCATCGTCAAAACCATACCAACGTTCCTGGAAGAAGATATGACCGCTCAACTCACCCGCCAGCATAGCGCCAGTTTCCTTGAGTTTGGCTTTCATCGGCGCATGACCGGATTTCGCCAGGATCGGCCGCCCGCCGCTTTTAACGATTTGGCTTGGTAGGTTTCTCGTACATTTGACATCATAAATAATGTCCGCACCCGGTTCCCGCGACAGCACATCAGCCGCCAACACCATCATTTGCCGGTCAGGCCAAATAATCTTTCCACTGGAATCGACCAAACCCAAGCGGTCCCCGTCGCCATCGTAGGCCACACCCAAATCCGCTTCGTTTTGCAACACGGTTCTGATCAACTCCTCCAAATTTTCCGGGTTGCCAGGGTCGGGGTGGTGATTGGGGAAACGACCATCCACTTCACAAAACAATTCGATGACCTCACAACCCAGCGAGCGTATTAATTTAGGGGCAACGACACTGGCCGATCCATTGCCGCAATCCATGACAATTTTTAACGGACGCCCAAGCTGGGTATCGCCAACCACCCGTTCAATATATTCAGGCAGTAGATTGTAAGTGTTCATCCTACCCTTGCCAGTGACAAAACTGCCGTTTTCAATGCGTAAACGCAGATTCTGTATATCCTGACCGGACAGGGTATCGCCACTAAGCACTATTTTCAGCCCGTTGTAGTTCGGTGGATTGTGGCTACCGGTAATGATCACACCGGATTGTGCGTTCATGGTGTGAGTGGCGAAATGCATCAAGGGAGTTGGCACTAAGCCGATATTGATGACTGTGCGCCCACTATCCACCAAGCCCTTGCAAAGGGATTTGCAAAGTTCAGGGCTTGAAAGCCTACCATCATGACCAACGGCAATGAAATTTTCACCCCGTTCTGCCATTTCTGCTGCAATGGCAAGTCCAATCGCGTAGGTCACATCCGGGTTGATGGTTTCACCGAGTATGCCCCGTATATCATTTTGACAGAATATGGTTTTAGAAATCTTGACTGAAGACGCACGTCCACTGCGAACCTCGGGTTCTTGTGGTTTTTCTTCTGTCTTTTCCACTGGCGTTTCAGGTTTCGCAATCGGTTGCGGCTGAAGTTCGGGCTTTGCCGTCTGCACCCTAGTGTCACGTTGCACTCTCTTCAACCTTGAGATTTCCGTGGCGATGTGCTCTATTTCCTTAATTTTAAATACAAAATCGCCAAGAGGGCTATTGTTGATCATATCATTGGCTAGAATCAGCAAGCTTTTGCGATCTTGACGCAATGCGGCATACTGAAGGCGGATCAGCATTATTCCCAAACCGCCAATGACCACCAAGGAAACCAGTAAGCTGGCAACAAACCAAATAATATTCAATGGGACATCGGGCCGAACCCAATAAGCTATTTTCCACGGGGTGCCTTTGACTTCCACTTCCCCGTCCGGTTCTTTGTCCTTACAATTCGGCCCACCTTGATAAAGTATGTTGACGTTTTCCTGTCGCAATGCCATCCCGCAAGCACCCTCATAGGCCAATTCACCATTCAGTATCTTGACTGGCCAACTGACATGGACGACGCCGCCTCCATTGGTCAGACGTTGCGCCATCGCCAAATGAGTATCGGGCGAATTGGGAAGATGAATGGCCGGGGGCACTGCTCCATTGACAGCACCGATAACCATGTGCAAATCTGAAAAGCCCATTTTTGGGGTTCGGCTTTCATCGGGCGTATCGAGTCCCTCAGGCAATAACCTGACCAGCCAAGCGCTTGACACCGCACGGGTGATGCGTTCTTCCTCTTGCCGAATCAGCCCCGGATCGGATTGGTTGATTAGGCTTGCCAGCTTGGCATCCCCGGCTAGGGCCAGCATACTTTGGTTTAGTATATTGATAAGACTGGTCAAGCTGCTCGCATCGTTTTGCGCCGAATTCAAGGCGCTTTGTTGGTTATATTCATTAACCGTGCGCGAACAAGTCCAAAACAGCACGGCATGAGCCAGTATGATGACGATGAGAGCCACGATGACCAAACTTCCAGTGATGCCCGCAAATGTCAATTTGGTCTTGATAATCCCAGAAGAACGCTTACTCATAGTTCTACCGTCCTGTATGCCCAAAACCGCCTTGCGAGCGGATCGTTTCAGTGAATTCTTCCACCCGCTCAAACTTCACCTTGGCAACCGGTACAAAAACCATTTGGGCAATCCGCTCGCCTACCTGGATTTCATAGGCTTGACCGCTGCGATTCCAGCACGAAACAAACACCTGGCCTTGGTAATCGGAGTCTATCAGTCCAACCAGATTACCCAACACGATGCCATGTTTGTGACCCAAGCCCGAACGCGGCAATAACACCGCAGCCAAATGCGGGTCGTCAATGTGAATGGCAAGGCCAGTCGGAATCAGGCAAGTCTCGCCGGCAGCAATTGTTAAGGGTTCCGGTATGCAGGCCCTCAGATCCAAACCCGCCGACCCATGAGTGGCGTATTCAGGAAATGGGATTGCATGTCCAAGACGCTCATCCAGAATTTTTAGTTGAATGTTTCGCACGATAGTTTTCCGAGATCAATTCGATAAGTTGAATGGCGATAGTTTGTTTGGAGGCGAGCGGCAAAACCGTTTCCCCGCCGTTCCAAGCGACCCAAAGGGCGTTATCTGGGCTATCAAAGCCGCCCTCGGGCTGTCCGACCCGGTTCGCGGCTATCATGTCCAAACCTTTCCCTTCCAACTTGGCCTTGGCGTAAGCCTCGACATGGTCGGTTTCGGCGGCAAAACCCACGGTGTAGGGCTTGTTGGGAAGGCTGGCAACCGCAGCCAAGATGTCGCGTGTCCGGGTCAATTGAATGGCCAAAGATTCTTTGCTTTTTTTAATTTTTTCTTCCGCCACGGCAACCGGGGTGTAGTCGGCCACCGCCGCAGTGCCAATGTAAATATCCTGATGCGGGGCCAGACTCATCACCGCATCGAACATATCAGCCGCACTCTGCACCTGCACCACAGTCGCATCATAGGGAGGTGGCAGGGCTACCGGCCCGCTGACTAAGGTGACTTTAGCACCGGCGGCAATGGCGGCTTGTGCCAAGCAATAGCCCATTTTGCCAGAACTCCGGTTGGTCAAGTAACGCACCGGGTCGATGGGCTCACGGGTTGGCCCGGCGCTAATCATCACTGAAATACCGGACAATTGGCTACGGCTGAAGAATTTTTCTATTGCGCGGCAAATGTCGGCTGGCTCCAACATCCTGCCATATCCGCTCTCCCCACAGGCTTGCCCGCCTTCGACAGGGCCGAGCAAACTCATGCCGCGGGCCACCAGGCAAGCCGCGTTGTCTTGCGTGGCAGGGTTGGACCACATGGCATGATTCATCGCGGGCGCCAGCGCGATGGGCACTTCCGCCGCCAAACAAACCGCCCCCAGCAATTCATCCGCCAGGCCGGCGCGAAGTTTTGCCATGAAATCGGCTGTGGCCGGTGCGATCAGGATCAAATCGGCCCACCGGGCCAAACGGATGTGCCCCATGGCCGATTCTTCCTCGCTGTCGAGCAAATCCAAATGCACTGGGTTGCCGGACAAAGCTTGAAAAGAAAGCGGCGCGACAAAGGCGGTGGCGGCACGGGTCATGACTACGCGCACACTCGCCCCTGCTAAAATGAGCTGGCGGGTCAGGTCACACGACTTATAGGCGGCAATGCCGCCCGTGACGCCCAACAAGATGCGTTTTTCAACCAAAAGGCTCACTTGTGTTATCCGCTACCTAGATATGTCTTCATAAACAACAATTATGGCAAGTTTAGCGGTATCCTTCTATCCTTTTTATTGGTTAATCAAAATCAGTTTATTTTCTGGAGGTAAGCTATGACCATTACGGACTGGCCGGAGGATGAAAGGCCAAGGGAAAAACTCCTGCAACGCGGGGCCGCAGCCCTATCCGATGCCGAACTATTAGCCATTTTCCTGCGCACAGGCGTAAAGGGAAAGACCGCTGTTGACTTGGCACGGGAGCTATTACAGGAATACGGGTCGCTACGCGCCCTGCTGGAGGCCGATTTTGAACGCTTCCAACGCAGTTTGGGGCTAGGCATCGCTAAATATGCGTCATTGCAAGCGGTGTTGGAAATGGCACGCCGCCATTTGCGCCAAGAACTGGACCGAAGCGATGCCCTGACCAGCCCTGAGTTGACCCGCCGTTATTTGATTTCGGCTTTGCGGTCTTACCCTTATGAAGTGTTTGCCTGCCTGTTGCTGGATAATCAGCATAGGGTCATTCAATTTGTGGAATTATTCCGTGGCACGATTGACGGGGCCAGTGTCTATCCCCGCGAAGTGGTGAAAATCGCCTTGGCCCACAATGCGGCGGCGATCATCTTTGCCCATAACCACCCTTCTGGCGTGGCTGAACCGAGCGAAGCGGACAAGTTTATCACCCAACGTTTGAAACAAGCCTTGGGCTTGCTCGACATTCGCGTCCTCGATCATTTCATCGTCGGCGACGGCTTGAATGCCTATTCCTTTGCCGAGCATGGATTGATCTAATTTTGCGATATAATGCACCATTATCCCTTTTTTTTCAGCGTTAGAGTCGATCATGCCACACTTAAACAATGTCTCCCTAGTCAAGAAATCCAATGTCTATTTTGATGGCAAATGCATCAGCCATACCCTATTTCTTCAGGATGGAACCCGAAAAACGATTGGGATCATTTTCCCCTCCCAGCTCACCTTCAACACCGCCGCACCCGAACTGATGGAAATCGTGGGCGGGACTTGCAAAGTCAGGCTTGGTGGCGAGCAAGAATGGACAACCTTCACTTCGGGGGATTCCTTCAACGTGCCGGGTAATAGCTATTTCGACATCGAGACCCTCGAATTCTTAGATTATGTCTGTCATTTTGAATGACAGCCAAGCCCTGTGACAGCCTCGAAAAACACCGCATAGGGGTCATTTCCGACACTCACGGACTGATTAGGCAACAGGCTTTGGATTTGCTGGCAGGATGCGAGTTAATCCTCCATGCCGGTGATGTCGGCAAGCTTTCAGTGTTGGATAAACTGCGCGAGATAGCGCCCGTTATTGCGGTACGCGGGAATGTGGATCTTGACGGCGGCACGGAAGCTTTGCCCTCCACGGAAGCCGTGGAATTTGCAGGCCATTGGTTTTATCTGCTACACAATCTTAACCAACTGGATTTGGACCCTAAGGCTGCCGGTTTCAGTGGGGTCATTTCTGGACATTCCCACCAACCCGCGATTTCCATGCGGGATGGCATTCTCTTCTTCAACCCCGGCAGTGCCGGCCCGAAACGGTTTTCTCTGCCAATTTGTTTGGGGACTATCGATATTACCGAAATGGGTTTGGAGGCGGGGATTGTTGATATTGTCAACTGAAAATAGAAAAGGCCGGAATTGCTTGGCAATTCCGGCCTTAACTTCAGGGTCAGTAAAACTTTACATCAGCCCTAAGCTCTTGGCTTTGCGACGATTGCTGAAAGCTAGACTCGCTGCCAATCCGATGCCCATCAGCGGCAGTGAACCCGGTTCTGGGATATTCAGGGGCAATATCGTCTGCTGGTAGGCGTTGGTCACACTATTCAGTCTTGAATTAGGATCAATGGTCAGGACGTTAGTTGCCGTCAAGGATTTAACAGTACTACCTAAGAACTGTTCCTGACCATTCGTCGTTAACAAATAGCTACCACTGGAAGTGGTTATGGTATCTGCAACACTAGCCGAACCATAATCCAAATCAAACACCAATTTGGCTAAGTAAATTTTATTACTAGCATAGTCAGGTGAAAAAGGATCGATTTGAAGTTTGTAGCTGAACGTGGATGTGATAGGAGCGGTCGTTGTATTGATAAACCCGGTTGTGAAGTTGAGGTTAAAATTGTGCAAGTCAAATGTTCCGAAATTGTTATAACTCAAGGTTGGACTGCTGTCAATCGGGAAGCCGAACCCGGTGAAGCTAAAGCCTGACCAGATTTTATCCTGCTGATAGCAACCGCCCATGTCTGTGTCTGGATTATAAGTGCCTAATGCGACAAGTTTTGCTATCGTGGTTGGACCATTCACGCACATGGATGGAGCCGCTAATGCAGACCCGCTAGACCAAAATGCGCCCAGCGCTAATAAACTTAATACAAATATTTTCATGCTAATTACCCTGAATTGGTTAAAAATGTAAAATAATTGTGAGCTGGATTCTGCCAAGTGGCATTTGCAACAAAAGCGTAGGCCGTCATTATTTTGTTCTGTTCCCTGTCCTCCAACCCTTTAACCTATGAAGATTGATGACCTATTTTGTATTGAACCCAAAATAGTAAATCTAAGCTTGGGTTTCAAGCATTTTTTTACAGCAATTCTCATTTTGGTGTGGAAGCCGTCATTCCGGCATCGACTGCCGGAATCCAGCGCCATGGATGGTAACTTGTCGGTGCATAAGTGTCTGATTAAACATGACTGGCAAATCCTAGTTTCACGTCCCTGTGACTGGATGCATTCGGAACATCCCTGTCCCGAACCTTTCTGGCGTTTGGCCTAAGCAAATCGGCTGTCCTGCCGATTTGTCCTGCTTTCCGGCAGGAATGACGGGTTGTTCTTCAACGTTTTGCCTCACAATGAGAATTGATGACTTCATCGCGGGCTTCTGGTTTTTTCCTTGATTAACGCTTCGCTTTGCGACGCTTACTAAAAGCTAGACTCGCTGCCAAACCGATGCCCATCAGGGACAGGGAACCTGGTTCGGGTACACTAGTAAATGCAGTCTGACTGAAGGCGTTAGTCACATCTTTTAGCGTTGCTCCACTCTTTAGGGTCAAGGTGTCAATCACCTGAACATATTTAATCTGACCAATCAGATTTTGAGTTTCATTATTCCCAGTCAGCAAATAATTGCCACCCACATCGGTCACTAAGGATTTTGAAACATCAATTGTACCATTTTCAATAACATACTGCAATTTAGCTAATGAAATTGAATGGTCATTATACGTAGATGAGTAGGGATAGATTTCAATGGTGTAACTGATTGTGGAGGTAATATCATTGCCCGTAGGATTGATAAACCCCGATGGGAAGCTGATAGTAAAACTGTGCAAATCTAAGCTGGGTGAAGGATTCAAACTTAACGAGGGCGAACTATTGACCGGCAAGTTGTACCCCGAGAACCTAAAGCCCGACCAGACTTTATCCTGCTGTAAGCATCCATTAATGTTGTTGGTGGAATCGTAATCCCCCAGCAAAATGAGATCATCAATCGTAGTAGGGCCAACCACACAGGAATCCGGTGTGGCAAATGCAGAGCCGTTAGCCCATAGTGCAGACAACGCAAATAGGCTTAAAGCAAGTTTTTTCATGTTAATTACCGTGAAATGTTGAAATTTGTAAAACAATCGTGAACTGTGTTATGCCCGATGTGGCATTAACAAAAACATAGGACTTCATAATTTTGCTGATCCCTTCCACCCACCATGAAGCCTTTGTTAAAAACTGACTCATTCACTAAGGTTAATTAACTTAACAGGTCTAAACTTGGGATTCAAGCCTTTTTTTATGTTTCTGTGCCTATGGTTTCTGAACCCTCGACTTCTGGGTTCTGCTCAATCAATGCGACGACTTCATTGGAAGCAAAGAGTAGCCCGTTACGAAAAAATTGACACGCGCCGAGCGGGTCATTCTCCTTCATCAGCACATCGCCCATGAGTTGATACGCCTCTACACTAGGCTCTGCCGCCAAACTGGCCTTAAGATAAGTCTTTGCCTTGTCCAACTGATTGGCCCGCAAGGATAGCTTGCCCAACACCCGTAACAAGATGGCATCATTGGGGTGCGCCTTCAGCCATGCCTCAGCCTTGGTCAATTGGTCCAAGGTGTCTGGCATGTGGATGCAGCCATACAATACCGTCAGCGTTTCACTCCATTCCTTGCCTAAGGCTTGGCGAACCAAGGGTTCGATTTCGACTTCCGCACCCGCTTCTATCATCGCTGCAAAGTAAAGCTGCTGGATGCCACTGGTTTTGCGGATATGCTCGGGGATTTCCAACCAGAGATTGCGCAAGGCAACAGCATCGCGGGCTTCTGATTTTTGCTTAATCAAAGAACTGAAGGTTTCCGTCTCCAATAATTTGATTTCCGCCTCCATCA
>CAIOOA010000304.1 GCA_903859815.1 uncultured Methylococcaceae bacterium
GCGGCGCACACCGTTATCGTCACAAACAATAAACCCTCCCTCGATTTCCAAATCCGATTCCCAAAGCTCAGCCACAAGATGCCCCGGTTCATCTGGCAAATAAGATTTCAGCCGAAACAGAAAAACTGCTGGGGGAGCAGGCAAACCATGCCGGTAGATGAGTTCGCCATAATCCCGGTCAAACGTCACAATCCAACGGTTTTCTGCGACCGCTCTAGCCAGCACTTCGTGGTCGGCAATACCTCCGGTGCTTTCAGCGATGGAAAACACATCGAAGCCCGCTTGCCTAAGCACGGCGACGGAAGGTGCTGGAAAGTTTTCATTGGCAAGCAGTTTCGGCTTCATGCCGCCGCTTTCCTAGCCGCGACAAAATCCTCTTCTTTCATGATTTCGGCGGTGAACGCGAAAACGGCCTGTAATGCCTCCGGCGTAAGTCTCGGATACGCTGCAAACAACGCTTGCGCAGTCCAGCCATCGGCCAAGCGATCTAGGATCAGTTCGACGGATAAGCGCGTCCCCTTGATAACCGGCTTTCCAAGCAATATTTCCGGGTCAGCGACGATATAGTTTTTCCAGTTCATGGTATTTATCATCTTTTAGAGTAGAGTGGTAATCTAATTGGGTGTCTGTTGGTTTTTGTATTCTAGGAATTGAATGAATTCATCCAATATCCCTTGCAAAGTATGGATAAAGTCTTGTTGAGTTCCGCCCTCACGCTATAGTTCTTTGCATATATATATTTCTTTTACGTTTTTATCAAATACTACTTTATAATTTGACAACCCGTGAAAACCTTCCGACAACGGACAATGCCGGGGTTTCATGGATTTTGCCCTTTTTATTCATTCGGCGCAACACGCGGAGTACCTCATGCGGGTTAAGCTGGCTCCGATCTCCCGGATTCCCCTGCGCTCCATCCGGGCTACTCGCTTGGGCTGATCGTGGCGATGAAGGCAGGCCGACAGTCTCCATGGCGACTTGTAAGAGTGTGCCAATTACGGCACAATTCTCCGCAATGATTGATCGAACCAAAAAACTGCCCGCCCGCTTTTATGTGACCCCTGCTGGCCGCAATCCTGTCCGCGAATGGATTCTGGAATTGCCCGAAGCCGACCGGCACACGGTCGGCAAGGACATTCAGAAAGTCGAATTTGGCTGGCCTATCGGCAGGCCGCATTGTGCGCCGCTGGGCCACGGCTTGTGGGAAGTGCGCAGCGACCTTGGCAGCAACCAGATTGCCCGCGTGATTTTCTGCATGGGTGACGGTTACATGATCTTGCTGCACGGCTTCATCAAAAAGACGCAGAAGACGCCCCCGGCGGATATTGAATTAGCCCTGAAACGCAAACGAGAGGTGACGTGATGGCACAACACGAAAAAGGCAGTGTGAGCGAAGAGACGTTTGACGACTTCCTCGCCGAACAAGGCTTGCTGCAAGCCTGTGAAAACCACGCAATCAAAGAAATCATCGCCGACCAGATCGCTGCCGCAATGAAAGAAAGTGGGCTGACCAAGGCCGCGATGGCAGAACGAATGCACACCAGCCGCCGCCAGCTAGACCGGCTATTCGACCCCACCGTCCAATCCGTAACGCTGGACACCCTGCGCCGGGCCGCCAGTGCGGTGGGCCGCACCTTGCGCGTCGAGCTTGTTTAGGCCAGCGTAGCTCGCATGAAGCGAAGCGGAATGTGGGTATTCGTGGATCCGATCATCCGGTGCTCCAGCGTGGGAAGCAGAACATAAGTGAAAATTATACAAAACACAAAACCGATAGAATTCTTCGTAACATTCAATACGAAGATTGATGAGTACTACATGGCCATGTGCAATGCTGGTTCTCATCAGCGACCATTTACACCCGAAGTGACCGCGAAATTTCCTATTCGCAAATTTGATGTCGGTAGTATTTTAGGTGAACTGGAAAAATACGAACCAGACAAGGTAGCACTTACCAGCGTCGGGTATAAGCTAATCGACTTGAAGCTCGCATATTGCTATGAAGAAAACGTAACAAGAATTTTTAATTTTGGCCCAGCTCTCATCGTTGGCAATGATGAAATTGAAAAAATAAGCCCTGCAACACTCGGCCTTCTTCAACAGATTCACTACCGCGTGTATTTAGTTTCCATACTTGTTGAAACTACGCTTGATCTTTTGCATCTTCTAATCTTCGGTGTCGTGCATGATACCAAAAGCGGAAAATGGAAGAAGCTTATTGAAAAAATAGGCACTGTTCGACCAATTGACGTAAATACCGCAAAAGTCTTCATGTCATTTCATGATGACTTTCGTAGCCCGGAGTTTCATAAGTATTCGAAAGTTCGTGGATTTTTGTCCAAAGACCAATGGACACATCTTCAAACTGAATGTCAGACGGCAAAACAATTCGTAGACACCCTAGTTTCAGATCTAGTAGCTGAACCACAATTGATTTATGGTAGTGGTCGGCGGAATGGAGGCCCATAACTAATGCTTTGGGCGGGCTACGGTTTACAATAAATGCCTGAAATTCAACCAGCTTTAGCATGATGTACCTAACCCAGACCTGCCGCGATGTGTCACCGATGCTCAATTAAAGATGTCCGTGTAATTTCCACATAATCGCAAACTTCAAACGCGTCCAAAATCGCTGATAAGTTTTTGACAAAAAGTAGTTCAAGTTCTTGGTTGATGATATTGCCTGTCGATACCAGCAGTAATTTATAGGGCACACCAGAAATCAGAAACGAATTGACAAAATCAGCATCTTTGCTGACGACAATGCGCTGTTCTTCAACCGATATTTCATTGATGCGCCAATCCGGAGTTGTATTTCCTAAGGGTAAATCCAAGGTATGTAGCGTATCTATGCCATTCCATTTCAGGGTAGCTGCCAAATGCCGGGGCAGTTGCGCGTCGATAAGAAACTTCATGCTGCCAATTTCTCGATCCTTTTGACTTTCACAGCATGGGCTGCAAAATCCAATGCAGCCATAATGTCCTCCTTTTCCAAGTCCTCATAATCTGCAAGAATTTCATCGGTATTCATGCCTGAACTTAGCCATTCTAGAATGGTTTCAACCGGATAACGTAATCCTCTTATGCAAGGTTTGCCATGGCAAATTTCGGGGTTTATGGTAATCCGTGCAGATAGCAATTCATTCATTTTAATCACCGTAATGGTTTATGGTAATTCATGACACCCTAACTTCATTCAACAAATCAGGATGCCGATCCAGCACCTTGAGCAGCTTTACCAAGGCTAGGGGCGGCTTGGTTTTACCGTTCTCGTAGCGCGAGAAGGCATTGACCCCGCCGCCGAAAATCTCCCCAGCTTCCCGTTGGTCTAGCGCGAGCTTCTTGCGGACGAAGTCAATAAATCTAGCCCGGATCGACAATCGACGCATTAACCTGCTTGTTGAAATCCAGCATGGCCGCGCTGGTGCGGGAAGATTCAGCCGCATCGAGGATAACCTCACCACAAGCCGGACAGAAATCCCCGGTCACTGCCGGGATAAGGGTGATTTCCCCTTTGTAGGTGTAGGGCAGGTCGCGGGTGTCATGCACCAGTTCCGCCGCCGCGCACAATGGACATTTCATGTTCATAGCTCCTTGAAGGACACGATCAACACGTCATCAATGACCGTCAATTTCAGATAGACTTCGCCGACTGGCGTGGTGGGCCGGTACACGTCCTGCCAAATCCTGTGGTCGGTGTGTGGTCATGCTCTTGTAGAAGTCTGACGGGGTCAGCGCCATGACTACGCCAACGATCCCTTGGAAATCGAACCCCAACGCGGCGGCGCCAGACGATTCATGACCCCAGAAATTCTCATTATGACCTAAAGCACTATGGCTTAGGAATTTGGATGTATCGTCCCAAAAGAAAACCTCACGCAACGACGCAACGGCGCAACGTAAAGCTGCTCTTCGTTGCGCTGTTGCGTCGTTGCGTGATACGTCTTCTTACTCTGTTTGGGTAGAGAGTTGCCATCCCGCCTTGGGGTTTCGCCAAAATGAGAATTGCTGTCATGACCCTGACCGCCGCGCCGTTTGAAATCGTTTCCGGCCTTGTCAGATGATAAGCCAGCACAAAGCCGAACAACGGAAATGAGATTATCAAAACGTCAACCTAACCCCTCCCTCGACAATATGCTCGGAGAGATAGGACTGGCCTAGGCGGGTCTCGTAACGGATGAATGCACCGCCGCCGTTAGGCAGGGCTGCGCTGAACGAGCCTCCAAGGTTGACATAGTCACGGCTGGGATTGCCAGTCTGCACACTAAAATAACCAAGACCCGCCGCTGCGTCGGACAGGCGCATGTTGATATAGCGGTTGTCGTTCAGATATTGATGCTCCCACTCAACCCGAAATGCCGGTGTCACGACACCCCACGGCAGACTGACGGCGTGGCTGACCTGAAAACCTAAATCGGTGACGAGGGAATGGTTAGTCTGTCCGCCAGTCGTAACCGCTAATCCGCCGCCGCCGTTTTCGTCATAAGCACCGATGTGAAGGTTGAGGTATTCTAACCGCAAGTAGGGGTTGAACAGCCATTCCTGCCAATTGAACTCCTTGCCGCCGCTGACTGCAAAACTATATTGGTTGCCGGACGGGCTGCTGTTCGACTGTCCGACGAAACCCGTGTATTGGTATTGCCGCCGGAAGGCATAATTGTTGCCGCCATAATTGGCAACCCAGTCAATGTAGAAGTCTTGCGGGAGGAAGTAGCTCCCATAAAACGCGCCCATGTAGGTATCGCTGTCCATGCGGCCCGAGTTGTTGACATAATTTGTGGTGGCATTGGTGTAATTGAACGCCAAACCCATCACAAGCTGGTCGGTAAAGCGATAGTCCGCGCCGACGGTAACGTTGCGAGTCTGGGTATTGAAACCACGGTTCCATACGCTAGTGTCCATGTCGCCGAAGTTGAAACGTGCTTGAATGTATACGCCGAGCGGATTGTCGCGGAACGGTTCGGCATCTGCGCTGGCCCCGCCCCCCTTGGTTTTTTGCGCAAACAGGGTAGACCATTTACTGCTGGTGATGGGGATAGCCATGCCATTGACGTTCAATGCAAAAGGGGCAGACCCACCGGCCCGTAATGCGGCAAGCCTGGAAATGGGGGCATCCATGCGGGTCGCACTGAGCTTGACGGTCGTGGCCGCTTGGGCCGTGACTTGATCCGGTGTCAACGAGGCGATGGCTTGTTTTTGCTGGGGTACGCTAAGCCCTTGCAGTTGAACGCAACGTGCAGCCAATGCGCTAGTCGGCGAACCGCAGGCTTCGTCCAAGGCTGCGGCGAAGTTTCTTGCGTTGGGTGTCAAATCGATGGCGTTGACCGTGCCGGGCCCAAAAGGCACAAAATCCCACGGCAGCAATAAGCCTCCGCCGCTACCAAAGCTCTTCCCGCCCAAAAAAGGCTGGTTGGCCGGCAAAGTCGGGTCAAAGTAGACATTGTAATTGCTGCTGATGTTGGCAAGTTCGCCTACACCGCCGGGTAAATTGACTTGGCGGGCGTAGAGAGCTGCGCCGGGGGTGGCATTACCGTCGCTCAGGGTGAGGCGATCACCGTTGTTCAGTGTCACCGAACCCCAAGCATAGTTGTTGACCGCGCCGGATGCCTTTGCCCCTTTGTCAGCCCCTGCCAGTTCCATTTGGTGTTGGGCGGGCTGGCCCGGCGTGGCACTGGCGAACACGAGGTTTGCATTATCTGTGCTCCATTGTGTGTTTTGGGTGCTGGCATTGGCGAAATTGCCGTTGATGATAAACGTGTCTTGCGGTGCTGCCGAGATATAGCCTGTCTGTCCGACAGATAGGTTGTTAAATCGATTGATGGAAGGGTCGCTGACATAGGCCCCATTGTTGACGAAATCCCCAGTGAAAGTCATCGAAGTTTCTTGCACGTTGAAGGTACCTTGGTTGATGACCCTGCCGTCAATGACATGGGAGCTTTCGCCACTGACATTGAAAGTGCCTTGGTTATACAGAATGGGTGAGGAACCGCCAACATTTGCCCAGTTACCTTGAAGATTGACAGTGCCAAAATTGGTGAATGTTCCACCGTTAAGCAGTTGGCTTCCATCGGGCAAATTCAGGATGCCGCCAGTCTGGTTAGACAAGATGCCTAGATTATTGATAGTGCCTTGATTATCCACTGTACCCGCATTGCTGATTGTGCCAAGGTTATTTAGGTTGCCAAAGTTGCTCAACCTACTCAGAGAAACAATAATAATCGAGCCGCTTTCGCCGTTGTTTAGGCTGCCTTGATTTAGCAAGCTAACATTCCCCGAAGTCTTAAACGATCCCTGATTGTCGATGGTTCCTGTATTGGTGGTGGTTTCACCGGATGATAATAGTTCAATTGCCCCTAGATTAGTGATTGTGCCACTATTGATAAAGCTTGTTGCCCATATATTGCCTGAGTTGACTAAGCCACCCATGTTACTAAAAGGGCTCAGATTGTAAAATGTGCCTTCGTTGTCAAATTTTCCTAAATTGTTGAAGAATTTGATATTTTCACCACCATTAACAAACACCTGACCAGCAAAGTTTTTAATGATGCCACTGGCTAAATTGGTTAATCCACCATAATTAAGAAACTGTCCTTGATTGCTCAAAATTCCCGCGTTGCCGAATGTTCCTTGATTGATTAGATTCACCAAATTGTTAAAAGTACCTTGATTATTAAAAGTACCTTGATTGTTTAAGATTCCAGTGGCAACCGTGATATCACCACTATTGATGTTATTGTATCCAGTTAGAATCAGAGTACCCCCGCCCTGTTTGGTCAAACTGCCAGAACCCGATAAAACACCTCCATAGGTTCCATCGTTCACTTGGTCGAAGATGACTATCGCGTTGTTGGCGATGTTGCCTTGTAAGCTAGTCGTGTTGCCTTGCAAGGTTCCCGCATTGACGGACGTTCCGCCGCTGTAGGTATTGGTTCCGGTCAAGTTAAGCAAGCCCGTTCCCTGCTTGGTCAACGAGCCAGTACCCGACATATTACCGCCATAAGTTCCATTATTGATTTGGTCAAAGATAATGCTGGCAGTATTGCCCTGCAAGGTTCCCGCATTGACGGTCGTTCCGCCGTTGTAGGAATTGGTTCCGGTCAGATTAAGCAAGCCCGTTCCCTGCTTGGTCAGCGAGCCAATTCCAGACAGTGTGCCGGAATAGGTTCCATCAGTAGCTTGGTTGAAGATAACGGCGGCGTTATTGGTGACATTGCCTTGAATGCTGGCAGTGTTGCCCTGCAAGGTTCCCGCATTGACAGTCGTTCCGCCGGTGTAGGTATTGGTTCCAGTCAGGTTAAGCAAGCCCGTTCCCTGCTTAACCAAACTACCCGTTCCGCTGATAGCGCCGGAAAAAACAGAGTCGTTAGCATCCCCCGTGGTCAAGGTGTTTGCATTCAAGCTGACAAGGCTCCCAGTGACACCTTGCAACGAGCCGATGGTTTCATTGGCAAGCAAGTTCAAGGTTCCAGTCTGGTCAATATTCACCACTCCCGTGTCGGCAATGGCAGACCCGCCTGCCAATGATAAGATGCCAGCGTTGACATTGGTTGGCCCAGTATAGGTGTTGGACCCGCTCAATACCACCGTGCCGGGTGTTGTCTTCGCCAGTCCCACCGTCCCGCTCAGATTGGCACTCACTGTGCCTGACTGAAGATCATAGTCGCTGGTCGACGTCATTGTGCCCGTGCCTAAGATCGAGCCAGACTGAAGACTGACCATTCCCAAGCTATTGTTGTGGACACCCATGTCTAAAATGCCCCCGTTCACCACAAGAGAGGGCGTAACCAATAAATTATCTCCTAGCAGCGCCAAACGACTATTCGACAACAAAGTAACGGCTTGAGTCACTGTCAAAACGCCCCCATTCAAATTCAGCGTTGCCACCCCGCCAGTTCCGCCTGCGCTACCCATGCTCAGATTATTTGTCGTTGTTGCCACCAATGGGCCAGTTACATCCACGCTACCCGACCGGGGGGCAATGATATTCGCCCCTAGAATAGGGTTTGGGATAAAGCCCAAACCGGAATCCCAATTAGCCGGGTTGCTCCAAGAACCTGTGGTAGCATTGCCTATCCATTGTAAGCTTCCAGTAGGCGTGGTGGGTGTTGCTACAAAACTATGAGTGCTTCCTGCCTGCCCGACAATTTGACCGTAACTGTTGATGTAAAACGCTTGAGCAAGTGTCTCATTGGCAGGGTTATTGAGATAAATAAAATTGTTCTGTGCATCCCTAGCATTGAGATTTACTGCGGTATAGCTAGTGGGGCTGCCATTGTTAAACCAAAGAACGGCATTGCCGCTATCTTGCCCGACAATTTGGCCCATATTGTTAATTTCATAGGCTTCTGGGGAATTGCCAAAACTACCGGGATATAAAGGCAGAACAGTGATTGTGTTGTTGGCTTCTTGGAACACAAGTGCCTCTGAAAAGCCGGATACGCTCACTGAACGAGAACCCGCAATTTGAATAGCACCATTCACGGAGGCAAAACCCCCGACTGCTGTAATTTCGCTTGGATCACCATTGATGAGTGTTGATGTCCCGTTGGAAGGGGAATCCACCGGTGCGGATTTTGACCAAATAGATGAGTTTGAACCATTGACCGAAATTCCTGATACTTGGCCTAGGTTATCAACATAAAACAGGCTCGTCCCATTTGGCACATTGACAACCGGCGTAGGCTGGTAAGTGCCTTGTTGATTGCTCCAAACTATCGCGCTTGTACTTACCAGAACATCCCTCTGATTATTGATGTCCACAGGCTCACCGATATTCCCGAGGGAATCGAGGATTGCATTATTCTGCCACGTGTAAACATTTCCTGATTGAAGGGAATATCCGACGACCTGATTTTGAGTGTTGATAGCCGTCGCTTGGAAATCCACCTCTCCAAATGTGTTCGGATCAATATCGGTGACATTAAACGTGACTGCGGCAGATGCAGCGGGTGATGCCAAGACCCAAATAAGACTCATGGCAGTCGCTAATGGGGTTCGAGGAGGGAGGAATGTTTGCACTTTCATCGCTTAAATTCCTAGTTTGAAAGAACCAATCGTTGAATCCTACTCGCTCCACAATGGGTTTTCAATATATCATTATTCTTTATTATAGATTTAACGTGGTGAAATGATGAACGTGAGTGAAGACGAGCAAAATCTCCGCATAGACTTGGCAGCTTGCTTTCATTTGGCTGTGGCCAACCATCTGCATGAAGGCATAGCCAATCATTTTTCCGCAGTCTTACCCGACGGCAAGCATTTCTTGGTCAATCCATTTGGATTGCATTTTTCTGAAATCACCGCATCGAACTTGATCGTCTGTGATTTTGACGGCAACGTAGTGCTTGGTGAGGGTGAACCCGCTGCATCGGCACATCACATTCATGCCCCCATGCACCGGCTTTGCCCTCGCGCCAAAGTACTCATCCATACTCATCAACCTCATGCGACGGCATTGACCATGCTTGCTGGCGGACGCTTGGAATGGGCTTTGCACACCACCTGTCGATTTTTCGGAAGGGTTGCCTACGACACTGACTATGATGGCGTGGCTCTGTCGGATTCGGTCGGGGAACGCATGGCTGCGGTGCTAGGCGATGCGGAAGTGTTGTTTCTGGGCAACCATGGGGTCATCACCGCTGCACCCACGATTGCCCAAGCTTGGGATGACTTGTACTTTCTCGAACGTGCCGCACAAACCCAACTGCTTGCCATGTCAACCGGCAAACCTTTGGTCCTGCTAAAACCCGAGCTGATCCAGCAAGTCGCCGAACAGACCCGTCATGAACGCTTTGATCTCGGCTATATCGACCGCCATTTCGCCGCACAAAAGCGACTGCTAGACGCTTCGGGCAACCCCTATCGGCTTTGAAATTGCCGCTGCGGATGATGGGTCGGGCAAGGTTTTGGCCTTGACAGTTGAACGTCAAATGTCAATTTTACAAATTATTGTAGAGGCGTTCATTCGCCCATACGATATTAATAACTACCGATGTAAGGATTATCAGCTAAGGCGACTTCTTTTTATTAGGCTTAGCTGGTTTTGATTCACTGACAGGCGAACTGCTAACCCCCGATTTGTCTAGCGTGAAGCGAGCGACGGCTCCGGGCTTGGTTTTGGGGGGAGTGATAGGATTCCCGTTCAACTCGACCTTGGTAGCCGAGGCGTTGCCAAGTACCATATAGAAAGGTGCCTGACCTGAAAATGTCAGGTCGGTGCCAGCCGGCATTTTCTTGTAAGCCAGTCTTTGACCTTTTTGATCCCGCAGTCCCACCCAAGCCGCCGCCGAAAGATGCACGGCAACCGTGTCTTGTCCTTGGCTTTCTGATTGATTGTTCGGGTTTGGGGAATTATTGCCAGTAGGTTCCGTGCTGGCGGACTTTTCCATTGACGTATTGACAGATTCAGTCTTGGCTGGACTGGTTTGATCGTTGGACCCAGTCGTGACTGGCGAAGGAGACTTTTCAGCAGGCAGGGCAAGCCCAGATGCATTGACTGGCTGCTTGGATTGGCCCATGTCACCGCCATTGCCAGCCACATTGCCCAGTGCCGCAGGAGGTTTATCGGTTTCGGTTGCCGTCAGTGTAGATGGCAAAGATAAGGAATTCGCCCCTAAATCGGAAGGGGCGTTTGCACCATCAGACGAAAACAAATATTTCCCGCCTATGCCTGCGAGCAACCCGACTACGCCGGCAAAAAGCAGTAAATACATTACCCAATTCGATTTTGCCGCTTTTGGACTTTGCTGCGAAGACTGTAAGCTGCCTTGTTCCGGGAGGATAGTCCGGTTGTAGGATTCGAGCATAGGCTCAACACTCAAATTTAATAAGCGGCAATAATTGCGCAGATAGCCCTTCACGAATACGGGCTGAAATTGGGAGAAGTCATTCTCCTCCAGCGCAATGATGACCCGTGGCGAGAGGTGTAAACTCGATGCGACGTACTGAATCGACAAGCCGCCCGCTTCCCTGGCTCTACGCAGTTGCTTGCCAATATCCGTCGATTGCCTGACTGCATCCGCATGGGAATCAATTTCGATGTTAGTTTGCAAACTATCCTCCAAGCTTCAATGGTTATGATTCATAATTCTAAATACCGCTATAAGTCACTGACAATATTTTTGAATGCCAGCCAAAATCTCGCTCATGCCGATGCCAGAGTTGACATAAATATTTTCTTGCCCATATCCTAAACCATACATTTGATAGCGATTGAGCGGATAAACCCTCATAGGAGACCCATATCCGCTATTCATTAGCCTATCGATTCTTAAGTTTTTATAACGTTCACATTCACTGTCCCGGTGTTGCAATTCTTGGAGAGTTGCTTCCGTATCGTAGGGTGTATTGGGTGTGGGATTATTTTGCTCGACTTTTTTATCGGCATTTTCCACCTGCTGGATCTGTTGCTGCGTCATGATCCTTTGCGCGCTAGGGTTCGGTGGACTGGGGAACTCCCCATAATGCACCTCCCCATTTGAGTCGGTCCACTTGTACACATCGGCTTGGGCGATTCCAAAACCGACTATCCATATCATCGCTGCAACAACGCCTTTCATGTTATGCCACACCTCGGGAACACGGTTTCAAAGTTTATTGAGTGTTGGCAGTTTACACGATTTTAAGGCTTCTGACTCTCGTAGGAATCACAAAGCTTGATCGTTTCCCGCAGAAGCGAAGCTGGCTTGCAAACCACAAATTCATATAAGCCTTCGCCCGGTGATATACTTTGCCATAAAGCTGAATGCAATCAACTGCCCACCATGAAATATTTGACCGAATGCCCAGAACGTAAATCGCTCAACGACGACATACATGCGCGCCCCTATCTCGAACTAAACCCACCCCAGCAAATTTCCTATCTCGCCTTGTTAGTGAGCCGCGAAGAACGCTTGCGGGAAGCGGGGCATTTGTCTGTACTGTGCGAACATTTTGGCTTGCCAGCGCCGGACTTGGACGGTAAAGACATCATTGTTGATTTTGGTGATTTTCGCCTGAAGATGGAAGTCCATGCGGAATACACTCATTATAAAATCATTCGCCAAGCCAACCTCGCAGACCCATTTTTCGACCCGCCCATACAATCGTTGCCGGAAACTTGGCTGGAAGGATTGCCGGGTAAAGTCTTGGTCGGCATTCACGTGGCGATTCTTGACGAGTCAAATTCAAGCTTAAATCTTGAACCGGAATATTTGCCGCATTATTTTGAAGGCAATCGTTTGATTGGCGGCAAAATTGCCGGTGGCAATGGTGCGGCATTCAGTGATTTTTTATTGCATGATGATGGCTTTAGCCGTTTGCTCATCGTCAACTATAATTTCGCCCCCGGCCAGTCGGGGCGCAGTTTGCAACGCTTACTGGAAATCGAAACTTACCGCATGTTAGCCTTACTTGGTCTACCGAAGGCCAAGTCGATTATGCCGCAACTGCCCGAAGCCGATTATCAACTCGTCCAACTAACGGCTTCATTGGATCAGGATGACGGGCGCACTGATGAAGACTTATTGGATGAACTCACCCGGCTTGCCGCCATAATTGAAAACAAAGTTTCCGCAACCTACGCCCGTTTCAACGCCACCCGCAATTATGCTTTACTCGTCAATACACGCTTGGAGCAATTGCGGGAATCTAAAATCGAAGGCATTCCATCATTCAATGAGTTTTTGGAACGAAGGCTCAACCCCGCCATCAACACCTGTAATTCGGTCGATCATTGGCTGCATCAATTGGCCCAGCGTATTTCCAATGTCAACCAATTATTACTAACCCGGATAGATGTGCGCCGCAAGCAACAAAACCAAGATATTTTGGAATCCTTGAATCGACGGGCGAAAATCCAACTCCGCTTGCAACAAGCCATAGAGGGCTTGTCGGTCATGGCAATCACCTACACCGCCGTGAGTTTGTTAGGTGTATTATTAGGTGGATTCAAAGCCATCGGCATGAATATCAACTCCGAATTGCTCATGGCGATATTTATTCCCATCATTGGTTATTTTGTTTATCAGGGCGTATTGCGTCTGCGTCAAACCATAGAGCAAGAAGATCAAGATTAGTATTACAGCCAGAATTAGGATTGCCTCGTGCGAACAACAATCCACTGCCGTGACTTTCCAATTGACTGCGAATGTCAGCATATTGGCGATCTAGTTGCCAATGTCACCGCATTGGCTACAATGCTTGAACCATCAATGTAGTGATTGATATAGCCCTCAAAGCTAAAATAATGTAAAGAACACTCTTCCCCATGCCCTTCGATTTCAAAACCTTAGAACAACAAATTCTCCAATCCTTACGCAAAGACCAGCACCGTTTCAGGCGTACCCTTGACAGGCTAAAGGCTGACCAAAAAGCCGGCAAGGATATTGCCAAGCCATTCGAGGATTTGCAAACCCGTTTAGTTGAATCCGTCGCCGCCAGAACGTCTAGGGCAGCCAGCCTCCCGGATTTGGAATACCCCGGCGATTTGCCCGTTTCGGAGCGCAAGGACGATATTTTAAAAGCGATCATGGAAAATCAAGTGGTGATAGTTTGTGGCGAGACCGGTTCGGGCAAGACCACCCAGTTGCCGAAGATTTGCTTGGAAGCGGGCCGAGGCGTGGCGGGTTATATCGGTCATACCCAACCGCGCCGTATCGCCGCTCGCAGCGTGGCTAACCGCATCGCCGAAGAATTGAAGCAGCCATTGGGCAAAGCCGTTGGTTTCAAGATTCGTTTTAGCGACCACACCAGCCCGGAAAGTCTGATTAAACTGATGACTGACGGCATTTTGCTGGCGGAAACCCAGAACGACCGGTTTTTGGATCAGTACGACACGCTGATTATTGACGAGGCGCATGAACGCAGCCTGAACATCGACTTTCTACTCGGCTACATGAAATGGCTGCTGCCGCGCCGACCCGATTTCAAATTAATCGTCACCTCTGCCACCATCGACCCGGAACGCTTTTCTCGACATTTTAACGACGCACCGATCATCAATGTGTCGGGCCGGACTTATCCGGTCGAAATTCGCTATCGACCCGTGATCGTGGAAGAAGATGATGTCGAAGACGAGACCTCGAACGAGTTGCAACGCGGCATTCTCGCGGCAGTGGATGAATTGCACCGGGAATCGACCGGGGATATTTTGGTGTTTCTGATTGGCGAACGGGACATACGCGAGACGGCTGAGTCTTTACGCAAACACCATCCGGTGGATTGTGAAATCCTGCCCTTGTATTCGAGATTGTCCAATGCCGAGCAGGAACAAATCTTTAAACCGCATAAAAAACGTCGCATTGTGCTATCCACCAACGTGGCGGAAACCTCTCTGACCGTGCCGGGCATACGCTCGGTCATTGATGCCGGCCATGCCCGCATCAGCCGTTACAGCCATCGCAGCAAATTGCAACGCTTGCCCATCGAAAACATTTCCCAAGCTTCCGCCAACCAACGTGCTGGCCGTTGCGGTCGCGTCGGGCCGGGGGTATGCATCCGGCTATATTCCGAGGCGGACTATTTGCGACGGCCCGAATTCACCGAACCGGAAATCCTGCGCACCAACCTCGCCGCCGTCATCCTACAAATGAAGGCATTAAATTTAGGGGACTTGGAAGATTTCCCTTTCTTGGAGCCGCCTGACGAACGAATGATTCGCGATGGTTTGCGCACCTTGCAAGAAATCAATGCAATTGATGACAAACGCAAACTCACTGAGATCGGAAAAAAATTATACAAATTACCGGTGGACCCGCGACTGGCCCGGATTTTATTGGCTGCGTCGGACGAAAACAGTCTGACTGAGGTGGCTATTATTGTGTCGGCTCTGAGTCTGCAAGACCCGCGTGATCGGCCCTCCGACAAAGCCCAAGCGGCGGATCAGAAACATGCCCGGTTCAAGGATGAAAACTCGGATTTTATGAGTTATTTGAAGTTATGGACGGAATTCCAAGAACAAAAGAAACATCTTTCCAATAGCAAACTGCGCCAATGGTGTCGCACCAATTTCCTGTCCTATTTGCGGCTAAGGGAATGGGAGGATATACATCAGCAAATCATGCAAGTCGCCAAGGGCGAATTGGCTTTACGTTTGAATATGGCTCCGTCTGAATACGGGGAAATCCATCGCCCCTTATTGACCGGATTGTTGTCCAATGTCAGTTTCAAGCAAGAAGGCTCGGAGTATTTGGGCGCTCGCGGCTTGAAATGCCAAATTTGGCCGGGTTCATCCTTGTTCAAAATCAGGCCAAAATGGATTATGTCCGCCGAACAAGTCGAAACCACTAAAGTATTTGCCCGCACTGTTGCCAAAATCGAGCCGGAATGGGTGGAAAAATGTGGCGCTCACTTGGTTAAGCGGACTTATCACGAGCCTCATTGGGAAAAGAAAGCCGCCCGCGCCGGTATTTTGGAAAAAGTCACGCTATTTAGCCTCACTATAACCAATGGCCGGCGTGTGCCTTTGGAAAATGTCGATCCCAAACAGGCGAGGGAAATATTCATCCGTTCGGCTTTGGTGGAAATGGAATATGACAGCAAAGCCCCCTTTTTTGTACACAATCGCGAGTTACTGGCAGCGGCGGATTATTTGCAGCAAAAAGGCCGACGCGTGGACTTGGTGGCGGATGAGGAATGGATATATCAATTCTATGACCAGCGCTTACCCGAGGAAATTGTCAGCGGGGTGAGTTTTGAGGTTTGGCGAAAAAAGGCGGAAAAAACCAATCCCAACCTTTTAAAAATGACCCGTGAGGATATTACCCGCAAGGAAGAGGAAGGGCTAGACAATAAGAATTTCCCTGATGAAATTAAAATCGGGTCTATTCGAATTAGGCTGGAATACCGTTTTGAACCGGGTCATGAAGATGACGGCGTGACGGCAATTATACCTTTGCATTTGCTCAACCAATTACCGGCTGAACCGTTTGCTTGGCTGGTTCCGGGTTTAATGCGGGAAAAAGTGGTGGCGATGATAAAAAACTTGCCCAAACAAACCCGCAAGCATTTTGTCCCCGCACCGGATTATGCCGACAAAGTGGTTCCGCAATTGGATTATGGTCATGGTAAATTCACCGAACAAATCAGTGCTTCATTGCGACGCATCGAAGGCTTCACCATCCCTGAAAAAGAATGGAGCGAGGACGGCATCCCCATCCATTTGCGGATGAACTTTGCATTGGTGGATGATGCGAATGTCGTCATTGCCCGCGCTCGCAATCTCAATGAGTTAAAACAGCGGCATGAATCGGCAGCCGTGGAAAATTTTGCCGAATTGGCCCAAGAAGAGTTTTCCATCACGGGAAAAAAAGAATGGGATTTCGGCGATTTGGCGGACCGGTTTCAATCGGGTCAAATCCATGGCTTCCCGGCACTGGTGGACGAAGGCGAGACGGTCGGTTTACGGGTTTTCGATACGACGGAAAAAGCCGCTGAGTCTCAAGAACGCGGTTTAGTGCGTTTGTTTCGCCTAGCCATGATTCAGCCTCTGAAATATCTGCGCAAGAATTTGGTGATCTCTCCAACCGCCGAATTGGCTTACCGACAACTACCGAAACATCCTTTTCTGTATCCTGAGTTTCAAGCAGGACGAGATTTACGTGAAGACGTACTGGACCGGATCATGGCAGCGCTGTTTCTGGATGGTCATCCCGATATCCGCACCAAAACGGCTTTTGAAAAAAGGTTGGCAGAAGGCAAAAGCGAATTGGTCCCCATCGGCAACACCAACTCCAAATTGGCAGACGAAATCCTCAACCTCTATGCCGAAGTGAACCGCAAGCTTAAAACCCGCAATGACCCTGCCGCCGCAGATATGCGCAACCAACTGGAATTGTTGGTGTTTTCTGGTTTTATCGCCGTCACACCCTATCCGTCATTAAAACAAATTCCCCGATACTTCAAAGCCATGCTTTACCGCTTGGAAAAGTCGGCACTAGACTCAGGCCGCGACGCTCGCTTGGTCGCTGAAATTGCCCCATTCTGGAAGAAATACTGGGACCGAGTGAAATCGGGCAAGGATAAAACCACACCGGAACGGGATGACTTCCGTTGGATGCTGGAAGAGTTCCGGGTATCCCTATTCGCCCAACCTTTGAAAACGCCATATCCGGTTTCGGCAAAGCGTTTGGAAGAAGCGTGGACGAAGAGATTGGCTGGGTGAATAAAGTGATGGTAGCCATAAACAGAACGAAGTGATTGTGCATTGTACCCCTTTTCTTGATAAAAAAGCTTGGTTATACTGTAAGGGTTGAGTGGGAAGTAGCCTCAAATTGCGGAAGTGGGCGTAATCTTTCGCTGATTTTGAGTGATCTTCATTCTTGAATGAAACATGTTGTTGTTAACTGTTCCTTGGCAAGTTATCGAAAAATATGAAAAATTTTTTTGCATTCTTTGGCAATAAAAACAACTCTCAGGATTCAGCCTTAGATAAAGAGAATAGCTTGATCGAACCTACATCCAACAACCCACCCCCCACTAGCGACTCATTACCAACCTTGGAAAATGAAGCCATAGATATGCCATTTTCCATATCTTCCGGTGTGGAGGCGGTTCCAAACTCAGAAGCCGAAAGCAATACTAGCGATAGCCTCCATTCCAAGATTCCCGAACCTACTGCGGCATCACCAAACGCACCCTACGAACCAGCACACCGAAAGAGACAAAATCTACTTGAGGGTTCCGATGGCGAGCATAAGCTTCAGGAAAAATATGGCAGTAGAAGCCGTGCGGTCAATTTCTACGAAAAGCAGATGCTGGATTATCTGGCGCCGAAGATGAAGGAATTCATCGCTCGCCAAGAGTTCCTGTTCGTTGCCACCTCTGATCGCAATGGCGAATGCGACAACACATCAAAATTCGGAAAACCCGGTTTTATTCGTGTGTTGGGGGATCGGTATCTGATGTACCCGGAATACCGAGGCAACGGCGTTTATGCCAACTCTGGAAATCTCAGCGAAAACCCACATATAGCGATGCTAAGGAGTGCGAAATCGATCCTAAGTTAGCCGCTGCCGGTTTTGTTTACACCTGCCGCACACGGGCTTTGGCCGACTTGGAGTTGGAGGTTTAGCGATCATCTTTACCCGACAAACCAAACGACAATGCGACCATGTCATAAAAATGCAACGGAGATGGGAGAAAATCGCTAATATACAAGTTTAAACGCCAACGTTAAGTTGGACGAAATACCGACAGGCAATCCATAACATCCTTAAACAACCTTCAACAGGAGAATTTACATGAGCCTATTTAGTTCAATACTTTCCAAATTGGGCATTGGTAGTGCGGAAGCCGCGCCAGCAGCAGCATCGGCCCCCATCGGGGCGGTGGATGTGGTCGCCAAGCTGGAAGGGCTTGCTGCATCCCATGCGGAGAAACTAAACTGGAAAACCTCCATCGTCGATTTGCTGAAGATTTTGGGCTTGGATAGCAGCCTGACTTCGCGCAAGGAACTTGCCACCGAACTCGGTTGCCCCGCCGCGATGTTGGAAGATTCGGCGCAAATGAATGTCTGGCTGCACAAAACGGTGGTTCAAAAACTCGCCGATAACGGCGGCAATATTCCAAAAGAGCTGCTGGATTAAGGTCGGATAATACCAAACGCATTTTACTCCCCCTCTCGGGTAAGATGCTCCCGATTCTTGGGTAACGGTAAGACCGTTACCCAACATGGCTTCTGCCAACACTTTTAATTTAATTTGAGTCATTCAACATGCGCAAATTTGCTTTCGCAGCCCTCATCGGCTGCTTATTTTTCAGCGCCCAAGCCCTAGCGGCCAAACCCAGCTTCAAATGCAGTAAATCCGCCCACGAGATAGAAGAGCTGATCTGCAACAATGATGAACTGGCTGGACTCGATGTCTCGTTAAATAATCTATACAAAACCCTGCTCAAAAACACCCCGGCCAAGGCGCAAAAGCGCTTGAAGGCGGAACAATCCGGCTGGGTCAAAGGCCGGAACGACTGTTGGAAATCCGAAGACAAGGTAGGCTGCACCCGCTCTGAATACCAATCCCGGATCAACGAACTAAAAGACCGCTAATCGATTAAGGAAAATTGTACATTGAGAACTTTATCGGTCAGTTTACTAGTATGTTTGTTAGCGCTTGTTGCAACCGGACCGGCTTGGGCCGAGGCGGATATTCAACAGAAACCACTCCATTTCGCCAAAGGCCAGTCCGGGGCAACAGTCAGCGGTAAGATCAAAGGCCACCAATCCATCGACCATCAACTCCGCGCCAACGCGGGGCAAACGCTGACCGTGGATTTTAAACCAAACAATTCGTCAGCGTATTTCAACCTCCTGCCACCCAGCAGTACTGGTGAAGCCCTATATATTGGCTCATCGGCTGGCAATCATTTCACGGGTGAGTTGCCGACAGATGGCGTTTACACCGTCAGGGTGTATTTGATGGGCAGCGCGAAGACGAGCGACAAAGAGGTCGGCTATACCCTCAAAGTCAATGTCAGCACCAATCATCAGGGCGGCGGCACGAGCAGTGGAAAGGCCGACAGCTTTGCACCAGGTTCTTACGCCGAAATCGTCGGGATCAAAGGCGAACTCGGTTTGCTGTCTGGCCCTGCCATGAGCGAGCAGACTTTAGGCCATGTGGGCAAGGGTCGGCTGGTGCAAGTGTTGAAATGTGAACCCAATGACGGCCTGTGGTGCGAAGTCGAAGCCCACAACGATAAAAGCGTCCATGGCTGGGTCAAGGGGCAAAACCTCCACCCGAAGTAAGCCAGAAAAGGGTAATGCCAGCACGAATTCGCAGATTCAACTTTACCCCATCTTGGCTAATTGCCCTTTGCCGCGTTAGTTTGGCGTATTGAAGTCCGAACTACCGGATTAATCCATTTTTTTGATGTTCATTCAATGAGGAGAGTAAGTGATGAGTTTGTTGATTTTTATTGCGATTGGTGCAGTGGCCGGTTGGTTGGCTGGCTTGATTATGAAAGGCGGTGGCTTTGGCCTTTTGGGAGATATAGTGGTGGGCATCGTCGGATCGGTGGCCGGGGGCTATTTATTCGGGCTGGCCGGCATTAGCGTTGGCGGCGGATTGGTCGGTTCAATCGTGACTGCAACGGTCGGTGCCATGGTCTTGTTGTTTATCATCCATCTGATTAAAAAAGCCTAAGTCATCTTTTAGGATTAACGAATATTCGTAGAGCGCATTACCTTAAATCGCTAATGCGCCCTGAACCGACTAAATCATGATTATGATTTCTTGCGAGGCCCTTCTTTGCAAAGTTTGGCGAGCTTCTTGGCTTCCTCGTGTATTCTGGTCACCATGTCGGCCTTCCGGTTTAGCGAAGGAGCGACACGGGCAATTTCCTCAATGAGTTGAACGCAATTGGTTTCTTTATCAAGTGCCAAGCAACTGCGTTCAGAGAGTGGTTCCGGCAAATCTTCATAAGTCGCACCACGAATTAACAATGGAAACGTCGGAACATCACAACCCCAAGATGCGCCAAGCACAGCAAGAACATACTTTGATTCCTTTGTGTCTGCGCCCACTTGTATAAAATATAGCAATCAGCTTATCAATTTCAAAAAACAATCAATAGCAAATAAACTTTCATCGCTCAACCCTAGCTCAAGGAATCAGGAAATGAACCCAAAGCAATTATTCACCTCTATCATTCTGGCTTTAACTATGATTAATGGCTGCGCAGCCCAATCAAACACTCCGCCCAACACGATTGCCTACTCCCGCATCGTGGATCTTAGCCATACCATCGCCATCGACATTCCCTTATGGCCCGGCGACCCTCCGGTGGAGTTCCAAGAGGTGGCCCAATTCGCCACTGATGGGTATTACCTGAGGAAATTCACCATAGGAGAACATAGTGCCACGCACATGAATGCCCCGAATAGCTTCCATCAAGGCGGCATAGCCATTGATGCTTATACGCCGCAATCCTTGGTGGTCAAAGCGGTGATGATAGACATTCGAGCCAAAACGCAATTCAATCCTGACTATGCCCTCAGTCGGCAAGACGTGATCGATTGGGAAGGCAGATACGGAAGGATTCCTGCCGGTAGCGTCGTCCTGCTTTATACGGGATGGCAAGAAAAATGGAATAATCCGGTGGGATTCTTCAATCAAGACGCAAAAGGCAATCTCCACTTTCCGGGGTTTGATGGCGCGACCACTCGTTTCCTGTTGAAGGATCGCGGCGTTGCCGGTGTTGGGATTGATACCCATGGCGCTGACCCCGGTTTGGACAAGCGCTTTATGACTAACACGCAAGTGCTCGCCCAAAACGGCATCATCTTGGAATGCTTGGACCATCTCGACCAGTTACCAGCGACAGGCACGACCTTGGTTTTGGGAATATTGAGGTTGAAGGAAGGGTCTGGGACACCGCTCTCCGTGATGGCATTCGT
The DNA here is from genome assembly GCA_903859815.1 of uncultured Methylococcaceae bacterium. Taxonomy (GTDB): domain Bacteria; phylum Pseudomonadota; class Gammaproteobacteria; order Methylococcales; family Methylococcaceae; genus Methylumidiphilus. The sequence goes on from CAIOOA010000304.1 coordinate 21,365, forward strand.
GCCATGAGTCACCGTCAGGAGTTGCTCAAGGAACTTCATTAACGTTATTGAATAACGAATGTTATGTAGCACCCTAGGATTGGAGCGTCAAAGCTTGCTTTGACAGGCGAGGCAGGCTCGCATTTTCAATTTTCTTGTCAAAGCAAGCTTTGACGCTCCCTTTAAGCTTGAAAATAAGCAACTTTTGCAAGGGTGAGCAACATTAGTGAATAAAAAATGAACCTTTTAATCACGAATAAGAATAAACAGGATGTAAGAACAATAAACAACGAGGAAATTCGTGATGAAAGCCTTTTATCTGAATCGAAACACCCTATGCGGCAGGCTTGCTATTGGCCCATTGCTGGCCATTTCTATGCTGATATTGCCTGCAATTGGGGATGCAGCCAGTTTTATCGTAGGGGGACTTGGCAATTTTGATGCTGCCAATTATGAAGGACAGGATGCTTATGGATTTGAAGTCAAGATTGAGGGCATACAAGCCAGCGATTTGATGCCTTCTTGGACTGGGAACAAATTTGGCGCACCGGTAGTCGTGCCTTATGCAACCGGTGTTTATGTTCGCTATCAAAGCCCTTATGACTCGGTAAATCATAGATTTACCCAGGCTACAGTGCCGAAAACACCGGGTGCGGCTTTTCTAGGCTCTTGCTACATGGGATACCCATCCTACTACACCGCCGGTTGCGATCATTTCGGCGTGCATCTGAATTACACCGCGATGACGAAAGCGACTTCGACAACTTATCGATGGATGTTTGAAGACCCCGCCAATCCCGGTCATTTAATCGGTTCAACCAACCCGGTCATGGTCCCAACTGCGACCTATTACTTCATTCCTCCACCTCCAACCCGACCGACCGCCCCTCCCGAACTTGTGGCTGTCGTAGAGTTGCCACCTCCACCACCACCGCCCGTGCCAGAACCAGTGCCACAATATGGCGATGCGACTTGGGTGAAAGTTTATAAAACAGAGTTGGCGCGTGAAGTGGCTTTGGTCGAACTGGTCGAGGGCAATGCCGTTGTTCCGCAAAATGCCACTCAAGTCGAGACAGAATGGCAATTAATGCAGCCTAGCCCTCCGCCTGATGGCAGACATCGTCAACGCGGCAAACTGGTCAATCAAGGTGCGCCACTGACGGGTACTAGAGCCGTTGTCCGACGCTATGAAACCTATGCTTATACGGGAGCCTACGATCCCATCACGCATGAAGCCGTCTGTAGCGATATCACTTGCAATGCCCCACTGGATGGCGAACTCGGCGCTTTGATCAGCGCCCAAATGGCTGCCGCCAATATCGCAGTCCCGTCTCTGACCATTACCAAAGTGGGTAGCGGCAATGTCAATTCTGCTGACAAAGTCATCAGTTGTGGGAGCAAATGCACCTCGACTTATGCACTAGGGACACAGGTTGCCCTCACTGCCGTGGCCTCAAGTAAAAGCACGTTTGCCGGATGGACTGGCGCTTGCACGGGAGCCGCAGCCACTTGCAATGTCACCATCAATGATGCGGTGAATGTCACGGCAACTTTTAATGCAGCGCCTGCGAGTGGCGGCGGAGGTGGCGGTTCGACAACGGGTTCGACGCTATCGGTCAAAGTAACCAGTGGCAAAGGAACCATCTCCAGTACGCCAGCCGGCATTTCTTGCGGCAATATTTGCTCCACCACACTCACTACGGGCGCTACGATGACGTTAAATGCGACACCCGAAGTCGGTTTCAGATTTGTCAATTGGACAGGGGCTTGCTCAAGTACTTTACCGACTTGCGTGGTCACCGGAGGTGGCAGCGTATCGGTTCAAGCTAATTTCACCAAATAGGGGATTGAATAATTCATCCCAACCAGCTGATAGGGGCAACAGGATGTGCCCCTTTTTTTGTTTCCGTCACTATTGTTCACTAATCAATTCCAAGTGTTGTTGATTGGGCATGGCATTCTTTAAACTTGAATTCTATTACGAATTGCCTCAACAATAGCCTGTGTTGGGTCGGTTGACCTAGATGACCAAGGCTCAAAACGATCAGTCAGCCGTTTGGCCGCACCAAACTCGATCAGTCTGCCAACAATATCCCGGTGATAACACTCAGTCGCATCCTCGCTAATATCAATCAAGACGGGCTTGCCGGTAAAAGCGGCCTCGGAACACATTGATAAAGAATCGCCGGTGACGATGAACAGGTCGGCGTGGGCAAGCATGGCATGGTATAAGCTCTGCTCGGTCTGCTGCCAATCAAAAAAGCGAGTGTTTAACTCGGTCAAACTATCCAGCAAAGCGGTTTGTGCTTCCACCGGGGTTCTTCGGCTATTGGAAATGACCAAGCAAGCTTCCAAGGGCTTTGCAATCGTATAAACCCGCTGCGCCAAGGCTTTGGCGTGGGCTACATTAAATCCGTCGCAATAACGTGTATTGCCGCCTAGCAGCAACCCGATGATCGGCTTAGGCAATGACTTGAAATAGTCTTGATGTTTGCGATAGGCATTCGCGAGAACCTCTTGCGTGAGTTTATGCGGTACGCCAACTAAGGGAACGATATTGGTTCCAAGCAATTGCGGTGAAGCAATCAGATCGTATTCCTTTAGACGAGGATGATGCTCATCCGGCAATATAGAGGCAAGGTAAACGTTTAACAGACGATCTTGAAAGAGGTTTTTCAAATCGGCTATTTCTGCAGTCGTTTCCTCCCCCGTTCCGCTGATTATCAAGAGTGGTTGCCCTGTTACATGGACATTGCGGGCATAACGTTCGGATAGTTCATCTTGATAGCTTTGAGTATCTTCGCTGGGTAGCGGTATGATTTCATACGGGTAGCCTAGGCGGTCCGCCAAACCAATGCGGGCATTCAACTCGCCTGTGTAGGCACTATCCACCACCCATACTAATGGATGGGTTGAGCCATAGTTCTCTGGAATCGGTTGTTGAACGGTTTGCATAAGTCATCCATAGGGTTAGCTGATGTTACGCACGGATGCATTAGTTGCTTATTTCCAAAGGGAACATCAAAGCTTGCTTTGATAAAATATTCAAATTGCCGACCAACTTGGCCTGCCAAAGCAAGTTTTTTTTCGTTCCAATCTTAGGGTGCTGGGTAACATCAGATGTTAATGCCAATATCGTCTGCGATGGCCCGTGCTGCAATTGCACCATCCGCGATAGCGGTCACTACCGATTGCAAATGGGGGCTGGCAACATCGCCTATGCCATAGACTGAATCAATCGAGGTTCGTTTCCTTGAATCTGTCAACAAATAGCCTTGTTTGAGTTTACTCATTTTGGCAAGAGGGCCGAGAGTGTCTAAAAAACGACTATTCGGAACGAAGCCTGCGCGGACGAATACCCTATCCACTAGGATACTTTCATCAGGTAAACCCGATTGCTTCAAATCCATTTCGATGCCACCTTGAGTTGGCTGAAGCCTATCAACCTCTGTCTCCACAAACTCGACCACCAAACCTTGTCCTATCAATGTCTTGACTTCATTGCGAATCGTTTGTTGGGCTTTTGCTTGTGAACGGATTAGCAAATAGACGCGACTGGCGACCCTTGCCACATCTTTCACAGTAAAATGGGCATTATCGCCGCCACCGATGACGGCAACCGTTTTGCCTTGCAAACTGTCCAGCTTGTCCAGATGATCCAAGGGATGACAGCCAATTAACCCATTCGAATGCAAATATTCCAATCCAGATGATGGCCTGAATATTTCAATACCTTGGGCCTGTAAACCCGTGGCGATGACTAGCGCATTGACCTGCATAGTCAACACTTGGCTTTGGCCGGTTTCATCCAGCACCAAGCTAAAACCTGCGGGCGTGGACTCAACCGATGCGAGCTGGGCATTATAGAGGACGGGGATGGATTCGTCTTTCACATGCTTCCCATATGAGTTTGCCAAATCGGCACTAGTCCGTCCATACCAGCCCAATACCCAACGGTTAATCCGGTTAATGCTTAGCATTTGCCCACCGAGTTCGGCATTGCGCTCGATGATGCAGTGTGAAAAGCCCAGATGCTTTAACCATAACGCACAGGACATGCCTGCCGGCCCACCGCCTACAATGGCGACAGTGGGATTATCATCGGGACTATTACCCATCGCCTTAACCCCCAAATTTTAAAGCTAGGAACGTTGTTTGCGGGCATTCACCATTTCATAAACGGTGGAGGGCTTAACGGATGCTTGGCAAACCAAGCTCTAGCCAGTTGCAATAATCGTTTATGAAATCCGGCATTTGGGAACTGTTCTTTAATACCGTTTATATAAGACTTGGGCAAACCCCATCTCACCCAACCTAAGGAAAAATCGACCAAATCACCTCTGCAGAACACTTCCACCAATGGATAGCACTTATCCTGATAACATCTCACTTTATGATGCATGGCAATCATCAGTTCGATTTCATTGCTCCACTGTTCCAGGTTGTTTTGCTGTAAATATTGTTTAACCAACGCAATGGATGGTGGCAGATAATCGACCGTGCTTTCAGTCCACATGCCAAGGTCATGAAAACAACCCGCTATAATCAGTTTTTTTCGATCATCATCCGTGCAGTCGTGCAGCGCAAAACAGAAATGAATCATGCGATAGACATGGTTTTTATATCCCAAATAATCATCACCGAGTGACGTTTTCCATTCGCCTAAAATTTCTTCCAATAATGGGATGGGATTGTCGATATTCATGGTCTAAAGTTTCATAGGCATGACAATGAATTTGTATTTCTGGTTTAGCGGGTCTTCAATCAGGCAACTATTGCCTGCGTCAGTGAAGGAAAGAGTCACAGTTTCCGAGTCCACATTATTGAGGGCATCAAGCAAGTAGGTCGTGTTAAAACCCACGCCCAAACCTTCGCCTTCAAGTTTGACCTCGAATTCTTCCTCGGCCTCTTCATGGTCTGGGTTTTGCGACTGCAAAAACATTAATCCGTCTTTCACTTCCAAGCTAATGCCCTTGATTTTCTCAGCCGTCAGGACTGATACACGATTCAAAGCGGCTTTGAAAGTTTCCCTGTCGGCGGTAATGATTTTGGTGATATCCCTAGGCATGACGCGGCGAAAATCGGGGAAGCGCCCCTCGATTAGCTTGGCTGAAAAACTCAACTCGCCCATCAACACGCTGATATTATTGGCAGCAAATTGCAAAGTGACCGTTTCATCCTGATCGCTAAGCAAACGATAAAGCTCCATGATGCCTTTGCGCGGCACTATCACTTGGCGAGGCTCCAATTCCGCCCCTTCCAACATTTCTTCATAAAGCGCCAGCCGGTGTCCGTCGGAAGCCACTGTCCTTAACAAACGACCATCAATGTCTAGCAGCAAACCATTCAGATAGTAACGGACATCTTGCAAAGCCATTGCAAACAAGGTCTTTTCCATGGCTTTTTTTAGCAGCTTACTGCTCAAGGACAGTTCGGCTTCGGGTTCGCTGACATCAAAAGCCGGGTAATTGTCGGCGGGCAAGGTCCCCAAGGAGAAACGGCTGCGCCCACTATTGATGCTGACCTTGTCTTGGCGACATTCCACGTTGACCGTGCTACCGTCAGGCAATAAGCGGCAAATGTCCAATAATTTGCGAGCCGGGACGGTGATGCTGCCGTCTTCACCCGCTTCTGTCACCGAATGCGTCACCAACTGGACTTCCAGATCGGTTCCGGTGAATTCCAAGCGGTTATCCGCCAACCGAATCAATACGTTCGATAAAATAGGCAGGGTCTGCCGTTTTTCGATGACACCCACCACTTGTTGCAGGGGCATCAGAAGGTTTTCTCTGGAGGTCTTAAATTTCATGTGGGCCGTTCGATCTTGAGTGAAAGTCCATACATCCTTGCCGGTGAATTCCGTCAGTTAGAAAGTATACGCATAAGATTGGAATAATCTTCTAAGAATTTACTGTCGCTCTCTTTCAATTCCAACACTTTGCGAGTGGCATGTAACACCGTGGTATGATCCCGACCGCCAAACATCTGTCCAATTTCCGGCAAACTATGGTTGGTCAGGTCTTTGGCTAAGGCCATGGCAATTTGCCGTGGACGGGTAATCGTCCGGGTGCGCTTGTCGGATAGCAGATCGGCGACGCGGATTTTAAAATATTCAGCCACTGTTTTCTGGATATTGTCCACATTGACCATGCGATCTTGCAAAGCAATCAAATCCCGCAAGGCTTCCTTGGCGAATTCCAAGGTGATGGGTCTGCCGGTGAAATGGGCATTGGCGGTGACGCGCCGTAATGCGCCTTCCAATTCACGAATATTGGAACGGATGCGCTTGCCAATGAAAAACGCCACTTCCGGGGACAACTCGACTCCGGCGTGATGGGCTTTGCTCATCAAAATGGCGACACGGGTTTCCAAATCCGGCGGTTCCACCGCAACCGGCAATCCCCAACCGAAACGCGATTTTAAGCGATCCTCCAAGCCTTTAATTTCTTTAGGATAACGATCACAAGTCATGACGACTTGATGCTTATTTTCCAGCAGCGTATTAAAGGTATGGAAAAACTCCTCTTGGGATCGTTCCTTGCCAGCAAAAAACTGAATATCGTCAATCAAAAGGGCATCGACGGTGCGATAAAACTCTTTAAATGCATTGATGGCATTGTGTTGCAACGCCTTGACCATGTCTGACACAAAACGCTCGGAATGCAGATAAATGATATTGGCTGATGGATTGGTCACCAATATTTCATTGCCAATCGCATGCATTAGATGGGTTTTGCCTAAACCGGTGCTGCCATAGATGAACAAGGGGTTGTAAGCCCGGCCTACATTTTGAGTGACCTGTAAAGAAGCCGCCTTGGCGAGCTGGTTGGACTTGCCTTCCACAAAATTGTCGAAAGTGAAGGCAGTATTCAAATTATTGGGCAAACTCTTGCGACCCGGCGCAGGTTTTTTGGCTTGGCTGGTCTTGCCGTCGGCATGGGCAGGGTTTTCCACTGGGCGGCTGCCAATTTCTAACACCACATTGGGCCTAGGTTCCATGGGTTGGTTGGCCACCACCTCTTCGATCTTGTCAAAAAAATGCTGCTTGACCCAATCCAACACAAAACGGTTGGGGGCAAGCAGTTTCAGTTCACCATCAACCTCGATGGCCTGCAAGGGCCTGATCCAAGTATTGAACTGCTGTGGCGGCAACTCGCCTTCAAGTTTGGTGATGCAGAGGTTCCAGAGGTTGCTCATGGGGCGCTTAGATTCAGAGGTGCGAAATTGGAAAATTGAAGATGCAACACAGGGGCCATCTCATGGTTCGGTACGAACCTATTATTCTAACCGATTGCCAAGTTATCCACAGCAAGTGTTTTACAGTCTGTCGATTAAAGTGTCATGCAAACCTAACAAGGCTTGGTGTATGATTGAGGTAATTTACTGCATCCTGTCATCTTTCATTTTGGTGAAACCCATGTACGAACATCTCGAAACCGCCGCCAATCCCGAAAACCTCAAGCGCGTAGTCATCGATCCTGTCACCCGAGTAGAAGGCCACGGCAAAGTGACTCTGCTGCTGGACGAAGACAACCATGTCAAGCAAGCCCGTTTGCATATTGTCGAATTCCGCGGTTTCGAGCGCTTCATCCAAGGCCGTCCCTACTGGGAACTGCCCGTGTTGGTGCAGCGACTGTGCGGCATTTGCCCGGTTAGCCATCACTTGGCAGCCGCCAAGGCCGTGGATCAACTGGTCGGTGTCGATCAGCTAACCCCTGCTGCCGACAAGCTCCGCCGATTGATGCATTTGGGCCAAACTTTGCAATCCCACGCTTTGCATTTCTTCCATCTGTCCACGCCCGATTTATTATTTGGTTTTGATGATGAGGCTGCCCACCGCAATATTGTCAGCGTGTTATCAGATTCCAGATTTGCCGAAACCGGCTTGAAAGGCGTGAAACTGCGCAAATACGGTCAAGAAGTGATCCGTATGATTAGCGGCAAGCGCATACACGGTACGGCAGCCATTGCCGGCGGCATGAACAAAGCCCTTAGCAAAGAAGAGCGCGATTATTTGTTAGAAGATATTAACGAGGTAATTCTTTGGTCGAAGGAAGTCGTCGGCTTGATTAAGAGCATTTATCTGTCTAATGAAGAATATCATCGACATTTTGGCGCATTCCCGTCGAATTTCATGAGCATCATCCGCAATGACGGCGCGTTGGACCTTTATCATGGCGGTTTGAGGGCAAGGGATGAAAAAGGCCAAACCATTTTCGATCATGTGGATTATCGCGACTATCCCCAATACTTGAGAGAGGAAGTACGGTCTTGGTCCTACATGAAGTTCCCCTACATTGTTGACCTAGGCCGCGAAAATGGCTGGTATCGCGTTGGCCCGTTGGCACGCATCAATAATGCCGACTTTATCACCACCCCGCTGGCAGAGGCCGCCCGTGCCGATTTCAAAGCGAACAATCAAGGCGCACCCGTGCATGAATCACTGGCCTACCATTGGGCGCGGATGATCGAAATGCTCTACAGTGCCGAAGGCATCAAAGAATTGCTGAACGACCCGGATGTATTGAGTAATGACTTGGTCACTACGGGCGAGAAGCGCATGGAAGGCGTGGGTGTCATCGAAGCCCCACGTGGCACCTTGTTCCATCATTATCAGATTGACGAGAACGATATTGTCGTCAAGGCGAATCTGATTGTGTCCACCACCAACAACAACCAAGCCATGAATGAAGCCGTCCGCTCCGTTGCTGCCCGTTACTTGGATGGCAATGAAATCACCGAAGGCTTGCTGAACCACCTCGAAGTCGCCATTCGCGCCTATGACCCCTGCCTTTCCTGCGCGACTCATGCATTGGGCAAAATGCCGCTGGAATTGGAATTGGTGAATGCGGAAGGAACACAGATTGATAAGATGACTAGGGGGAGTGACGGGAAGATTGGGCGTTAAGTGATTGATCGTGATGTTATGTTGGGCAACGGCTTTTAGTTGCCCAACATCGAGATTTGTCGGGCACAAAGAACGGCGTCCCACCTAAAAAAACTAACTTCAAATGAGAAACCGGAAGATTTGAGCATGACTTGGGAAAATGACCTATTAGACATTTCACAATGGGCTATGCAAAGCTTGGATTTGAGATATCGCTATATATATTCTAAAACAGCCAAGGATTTATCTGGAACTCCAGGACTAGCCATTTGCCTTGAAAATGCCGTAGTTTTTGCAATCTATGAAGCAGCTAGAGGCAAGAGCTATACCAGCGGTTGGGCTGTCGAGCATGAAAAGCAGTACCCATCCATTGGTGGTATAAACCCAAAACGTTCGGATTTGGCATTTAAAGCTCCGGGGAAGGGAAAAAATTGGGCATATGTTGAAGTGAAGAAATATGATACGGCAGGAAAAGCGAAAGTCACTAAGGACATTGAGAAACTACAGTTACTTACCGGTGTTCAAAGATGGATATTGGCCTATAGAATAAGGCCAAGTGACAGCAATGCATTTCTGCTTGCTGATTTGTTAATACGCAACTTTGATGGCAGTGACGGGCAAAAATTAGAAATTCATGGTAGCCGGGAATTCAATACACTAACAAAAGAAGGTGAGTATGGCATCTGTGACATTTGTTTAGCGCGAATCAAGTAGATTCGTTTCTGCTCATATTTTTGCCCACCACAATAACTTGCAGAACGCTAGCATGACTGATAATGCTGAAAACCTAATCTTAGAACATCTTAAATTACTGCGTAATGAAGTTAAGGCGCAAAGTGTTAACATGGATGAGCAGTTTGAATCGATTCGCCTTCGGTTAAGCTCCATCGAAAACCAGATGGCAGGAATTCATACCGATATAGCCATCATGAATAGTCGCATCGACAAATTTGAGAGTCGGCTTGACCGTATTGAGCGTCGTCTGGAATTAACCGCATAAATTGGTTAAAAGTCCGTAAAGACAGTTTCCGCCTAATATGTTGTGGATGGGCCTTACGAAGCGCGACGGGTTTTGTAAACCCGTCGCTTACGTTTTGTGCAAAGCTTTGGCATCCGTCATGACACAAAACGTTTCGGACGGGATGACATACCCCGCCCGGCGCTGTGTTACCTTCCCTTATTTATCGTTTTTTTCCTTAGTTTTAATTAGGCAGACAAGAATACTCAAAACGTTTCCTAGATATTCTATGATTCGATTACCTAGAGACGTATACTAATGGGTTTATTCCGTACTTTATTTAGCTATGTTACGCACCTATTCAACAACATCTACTTTGGCAAAGACATAAAATGATTACTGACACAGTGTTAACTAAGCAACCAGATAACAGAGCACTGTTTGAAGAAACACTTTCAAAAGAGCATGTCGAAAAGAGGCTTGAAGATTGGAAATCGAGGATTTCAAATCTCTATTCATCAATTGAGCATTGGCTTGCATCTAGTCCATCATACAGCCTCAAAATACAAACAGAAGTCCCAATGTATGAAGAAATAATGCAACAATATCAGGTTGAACCGACAACTATGAAAGTATTAGACATATATAAAGGAAATAATATTGTTGCGACAATAAAGCCCATTGGTTTGTGGCTTATTGGTGCGAATGGAAGAGTAGATATTCTATGTAAAAATGGCACTGCTACATTAATTGATAAATCTGATAAATTTGAAAAACCTGATTGGATAGCATATTACGGAACCAAAGGGTTCGAAGGAAAGCCGTTTAATATTCACTTTCTTTATGAACTTCTTGGGTTTCCCGAAAATGAGCATATTTGAAGAGCTTGAAGCTTTATATTGTGAAATCAATGACAAATATGCGAGAGAAGAATTTGCTGCAAGAGCAAGAGTTGATAGCGATGAAGAAATCAAACTGGCTCGTAAACGGGAACTAAATGATCATGCTTATTTTCTATTTATGTTTACACGCCTAGAAGATCATATAAGGGAGCAAAGCAGTAAATTAATATCCGATAAACAAAGTAATATGCTGGATTGGAAAGATCGTAGACCTTGGGATATACTTCCAAAAGAAAAGCAATCCGATAATATAACGTTCTTAAATCGAGTTGCGCTTCTAGTTGACAAAGGCTCTCACCATTATCAAAAAATAAAGGGATATTATGAATTAAGAAATAAACTAGGTCATGGCGGGAACTTTAGCTCCCCTGTATTAATACAAAATGTTGTTTCAGATTTTGATAGCTTTCAGAATCTCCTGAATTCATAATCGAAATGTACCTAATACAAACTTCTCCAAGATACAACGATCTATCGGAGTAAACCGGGGTATGGGTAATTCGTGCGACGGGTCATGTAAACCCGTCACTAACGTTTTGTGCAAGCTAAGGCATCCAGTATTTTACAAAACATTTCGGACGGCTGGCATATCCCGTTCGGCTTTGAAATGAATCCGGTGGACAACAAGCTTTATCGTTTGCCCATGCGGAACTAAGGCCGCAGGACGGAACTAGGGGCAGATTCCGCTGCATATTGCCGCATAACGATAACGTCAATTCTTTGCTGTTAACGTTGCGTCGTTGCGCCATTGCGTGAGGCAAAAAAAATCTTGGCCCAATGGAAAAGACCAAGCCACATTGAGAAAAGAGCAAAAGAAAGAGTCACGCAACGGCGCAACGAAAATAAATCTGTTATAGGGGTAGGCTTATGAATGTCAGCTTAGAAATAATTGCCGAACAAGCATTGTCCTTACCGAATGATGCCCGAATTCGATTGGCAGATCGACTTGTAGAGAGTCTTGATCCCTTGAGCGAAGAGGAATTTCATAAAATCTGGACTAATGAGGCTCTACGACGGCGTGATGAAGTACGAAATGGCTATGTGAAGACCATTCCCGGCGATGATGCATTACTACAAGTCAGGGAAGCCATAGCAAAAAATGAAATATGAGTTTCACCCCGATGCGCTCGCAGAGTATCGGGATGCGGCCTTGTATTATGCTGAACGACGAAAAGGATTGGAATTGCGATTTATTGAGTGCGTGGAGTCTGCAATTCAGCGTATTTTACATACTGACAGGGTACTCTTATGACTGACAGTGTTGAACACCTCATCCTAGAACATCTTAATTTGCTAGGCAATGAAGTCAAGGCGCAAGGTGTTAAGATGGACGAGCAGTTTGAATCTATTCGCCTTCGGTTAAGCTCCATCGAAAACCAGATGGCAGGAATTCATACCGATATCGCCATCATGAATAGTCGGATGGATAAGTTTGAAAGCCGCCTTGACCGTATCGAGCGTAGGCTGGAATTAACCGCATAACAAGACCTAATTAAAAAACTTCCGCTGTATTCCCGTTATAGTGTTGCCCATGCTTGGCTGGTCGATCCTCTAGCGAAGACCTTGGAAGCTTATACGCTCACGGATGGGAAGTGGCTATTGGTTGCCACGCTGAAAAACGATGATCCGGTATTCGTCGCGCCATTTGATGCCATCAGCTTTTCACTTGCCGATTTGTGGGTGTGATGATGTGGTTGGTTGAAGCCAAGTTTCAGCTTGTTTTCAACATTTTCAACTCGATTTTTACCAAAACAAGCTTGGTTTTGTGAATTTCCAACTGGTTTTCAAAAAAAACAAGCTTGCTTTCGTTAAATTCCAACTGGTTTTTGGAAAAATAAAGCTTGCTTTCAGAAAACTCCAGTCGGTTTTTTGGAAAAACAAGCTTGCTTTCGTCAAATTCCAACTGGTTTTTGGAAAAATGAAGCTTGCTTTCAGAAAATTCTAATAGGTTTTTCGGAAAAACAAGCTGGTTTTTGGCAAAACCCAACTGTTTTTTCTAAAATCAAGCTTGCTTTTGATTAAAACCAATTGGAAATTCTGAAACTCAAGCTGTTTTTTTTGAAAAACCAGCACCAAAAACTCGCAAACCAGTTGCTTTTTTCATCAATCCAAGCGATTGACCAAAAAACCTCTTGCTTACTTGTGAAAACATGTCGATTGTGTGAACCACTGATCGTATTTTATTAAATTAAGCCCAGTCATTACTGTAAATAAAAACTGTCATCCAATCACTTGCAATCCTTATGCAGACTGGTTGGTTGCCAAAATTACCATTGATAGACGTTGAAATTGAGGAACCCATGAAATGTCAGAGATGAATGAACCGGACGAAAAAAAAGAAAAATGGTTTAACCCCGAGGGTATCAATAATATCACCCAAACGCTGGCGTTAATTGGTGCTGGCATATGGGGTATATACACGTTTATTTACCAAGCGGAAATCGTACCCACTCTTGCGCCGCCTACACTTAGCGTCACGTCAAATCTGGAAAAGGCAGGACAAAAAGGCGACAAGGATGCCATTTTAGCGACCATTACCCGCTCCAACGTTGGCCAGACTAGCGTGAAGGTTCTTGGCTATACGCTTAATGTCATTGGGGTCAAACAAGGCTTCCTTAATGAGAACGAAACCAACCCTGCCTTTTTCCAAAATAACTTGGCTTCTGGCACTGTTAAGGAGTCACGCCGCTACGGAACCCCTGAAAAAGTCGAGACGATCATGCATTTTGGGCGGCTGTTCAAGGGAGCTTCTGACTTGTCCAGCGAGCTTGCCGACCTCAATCCCGGCGAGTCTTTGTCCCGTGTTTTCATCTTTTATGCCGATCGTACCAAGTACGATTACCTAACCATACGAGTACATTACGTCTATATGAAGCTGTCAGACCCGCCAATCCCATTAACCTTGGAGGTTGATAAAGAAGGTTTGCTGAATGCGAAATTGGATGCATCTTGCATCAATTAACCTAAAAAATGCAAGTCTATCAACACCACCGAGTTCACTACGATTTTTTCTTTGTGGTAGGTAGCTTATGATTGCGTTTCCACGCTCAACCACGAGTCATCGCGAAGGGTGAGCATAGTCGGCAGGCTATAGAAAGGCAGCGTTGCGGTTGCTAGAAATTTCCCAATGACATTTGTTTTATCATCAAGATTGGTGGTTGACATATGCATATATTTTGCCCGTGATTCCAAGGCTTTTTTCTTTTCAGGCAGATAGGGCATACCAGACCATTACACTACTCATTCAACCATTGTATGCTGTAATCGCCCTACACTGCACAACCACTGCCAATAGGTTAATTCAGGTTTGGCAATTAATGATTTTGCAAATGCCAAAGCCGCATTGAGATTGTTTTGTGCAGATGGGCTTAAACCTTCCCCCAACTCGAATTGCTCGCCGCGTACACTCAGCATGAATGAAGGCGGCGGAGGGGAATGTTTGATGTCTTGATACACTTGCAGCACCGAGGAGGGGCTCATCGCATGAGTGGTATAACTTCGGTCGTTTTCAGCTTGCAGCGGAGCGAATTCAAACGGTGGCTGGCATGTCAGATGGGCATCAATGAACAAAACCAAATCCCGCCCTTCCAAATCCAATGCATGTTCGACTTGGAGTTGGAAATCGGTCAGGTATTCGATGTTTGGATTTTCCACGGCTTGCAGCTTTTCCAGCAACAAGGGTCCAAGGGCGTCGTCACCACGGCTAGGGTTGCCGTAGCCGAATATTAAAAGTTTTGGGTTAGTTGGCAATGGCGTTCATTTAAATAGGATTTATATATTCCGAATAAGTCAGGTGGTCAATGAGTCTCACCGAACCCTACGGCCCTGTTTAGAATTTGCTCTGATCGGTTTTATATTCAGGATTATAGGGGCCGGCTGGGAGTCCTTTTGGGGGTAAAAAGACCATTTGATTGGCCTGTCTAGCCAATGGCATATAGTCCACTGTAATGGCCGTAATCGCTGCTTGTACCGCCATGACGATTAATCCTGCTATTAATCCACCCCCGCCTCCGCCAGCGTCTGAATTATGAACAACCTGCTGCTCCCCTTGCCATAAGCTTAATCCTGTGCGGGTATCTTTCAACTCATATTTCATGTCAACAACAACGGAGGAGGATATTAGAATATATTTCGTACTCCAATCCTCAATGGTCACAAACAGGACGGCATCGGCTCCGAATAGATCAAGAAATCGACTAGGCGGTAATTGATGAATATGTCCCGCTTCAGATAACCCAATATCCTTTAATAAAATATCGGTCAAATAAACCGGAAAAACGTAATAGCCTCGCTCCGCCAATGGTGCAGTGATGGTCGAAGCAAAAACAGGAGGAGCATTGATCTCAGTGGTGTTGTTGAGTGCCGGGACAACCACAATGGAACGTGGAGGGTGGGCATAAAATACAGAATAATCCTTTTTCAGCACCGATGTGCAACCCGAAATAAAAACCATGGCGAATATTAACCACAAGAGAAATTTGTTCATGGTTTTTTCTCTTCTTTTGATGTGCTTTGCGAATCTTGGGCAGATGGGGGTTTTTGTTTTTCATGAATTTTATCGATGAGCTTACTCATCAATAGACTCGATTCCGGGAAGGTTTTTCTTTCCTTGTCAAAATAAGCAATGGCACCATCAAGGTTGCCACGACGATAGAGCATAAAACCGTAATCTGCGTATAAACCGGGCGGAACTTTTCTCCCGCTCTGCTCCGCAGTGGTTATTGTTTGTTGAAGGTGTTGTTCCCCCATGTCGTTATCATTTCCAATCCAACGGTCATAGATTGATGTTTCGTAGTCACCCCAATAAAAAAGACTTTTCGGAGCGCAAGCCCATAATGATAGGCTGAATAAGCTTATGAATACTAAACGAACCGGTTGATTTTTCAAAATGTGTGTCCCCTAACGATTTTGACTGCGGTGGGCATCCAAGGTTTGAACAACATTATTAATCATGTTGACGATAGCCGCATCTATTGCCTTACCTTCCAAAGTCGAATCAAAACCCGCAGTACCTCCAAAACCAAAGGTGCTGGAATCGGTTAACGTGGACTCCCCTGATCCTTCCTGGGAGTAAAAAACTGCTCCGGTTTTCGGATCAACTAGGCGAAGCACCACTCTAGCTCTCGCTCTTTGGGTTTTTTGTTTGCCTAACAGCCAGATACTCCCGGTCGTGTCCCTCCCCAATTCGGCGACAGACCCGAGGATCAAAGCATCCACGCCAATAAGGTTTTTTTTGAATTGCTGGTCGCTTAACCCCATCAGATTGGCTTCATCTTTGAGTTTGCCGATATCTTGGCGCTCCACAATATTAAAGCGAGATGTTGCAGCCAAATGACGGGCCAGCAAGTCGGCTGCCTGCTTGCCCAATCGGTCGCCCGATGCATCAGTGAACAAGCCGCTACCATAAACCGACTCGTTGGTAAATCGGGAAATTGCAATAGTCATGCGTTCAGACTGCGGAAGTGGGGCAAACGCGACTTGAGGACCCCTGTCTATGACACCTTCATGGGTTGCACGATTAACGCAACCTACAATTAACACCGCACCCATTACAAAAACCACGATTCTCAGCACCATGAGCTAGACCCTTAAAAAAATGGACAAATTGATTACCTTGTGTCACACAACTAGTGTAGCATTTATCCTTGCCTACCATTTGGCGGGAATGGAGACCCCCGCTTCTTTCAAAAAGATCAAGGAAATTATGAGTATTTAATTTAAGTTTGACAATCATCTTTCACTGACAAGTGCGCCAACTGTATTAAATCCAATGGATTGAGTTTTCATTGTTGTTTTCCCCGAGTTGAGAATCACTGTCACTGAGCCAGTTGGCTTAAGCACTTATCCGCCCGCTGCCAGCCGTACATCCTCGCGATCCTACCCTGCGTCAATGCACCCCCAACAACTTTTTTATATTACCAATTGAATTTAAAAGCCTTGAACGGGGGGTTAAAACAGGTTGATACGGTATGATATGCCATTCAATATGTTTTATACCAATATGGAACATTGATTTTTCTTTCATTATTCATTATCAGAAAAAACTATGAAATTCTCCTCCGTTAATCCCGCCACTGGCGAATCGTTGCTTAGTTACTCTGTTTGGTCAGATAACAGATTGGAATCTGCAATTGACTTGGCAACTCAAGCTTATTGTCATTGGTCAATCCTGCCTATTACTCAACGAGCAGAAATGCTGCGCGCAAGTGCCAATAGACTCAAGAATGGCAAGGAGGGATTCGCCCGTTTGATTACTTTGGAAATGGGCAAACTTATTGGGGAGGCAAGGTCGGAAATCGACAAATGCATCTGTGCATTGGAGTACTTCTCGACCCATGGCGAACAGTTTCTCTCCGAGGAAATGGTCTCAACCGAGGCGACACGCAGTTTTGTGACGTTCCAAGCCTTAGGAACCATACTCGCCGTGATGCCTTGGAATTTCCCGTTCTGGCAAGTGTTTCGCGCTGCTGTTCCCATCTTGCTGGCAGGCAACACCGTGTTGTTGAAACACTCGCCCACAGTGATGGGGTGCGCATTGGCGATCGAGCAAATATTTCTTGAAGCGGGATTTCCCGAGGGTGTCTTCCAAAACTTGATGATTGGAGTGGAGCCGGTCAAAGCTTTGATTGCCGACCCTCGCATACATGGCGTGACCTTCACTGGTAGCGTCCGCACCGGCAAAGAGGTTGCCGGACAGGCTGGGGCAAGCCTGAAAAAGACCGTGCTGGAATTGGGAGGCTCCGACCCATTCATTGTGCTGGAAGACGCAGACTTGGATTGGACCGTCTCGCGAGCGCTTGCATCGCGGTTTGTCAACTGTGGGCAAAGCTGCATAGCCGCTAAGCGTTTGATTCTACTGGACGGCATTGCCGATGAATTCGTGGAAAGATTCCTGTCACTGACAGAAGCACTTAAGCCTGGAAATCCATTGGTCGAATCGACCACTTTGGCTCCAATGGCCCGCCTTGACCTACGTGAAAATCTACATGTTCAAGTTTCCAAAAGCATTGCCGCCGGTGCAGTCCCTATCACTGGCTGCGCACCCATGACCGGATCTGGCAACTTTTACCTTCCCTCTATTTTGGACTGGGTGCAACCCGGCATGGCGGCATTCGACGAAGAAGTGTTTGGCCCGGTGGCGGCCATCATTCGCGTCCGCAACGAACAAGAGGCTGTCAGCTTAGCCAACCAATCGCGTTATGGCCTAGGCGGAAGCGTTTGGACCACTGACATTGAGCGAGGCGAGCATATCGTCCGCCAACTGAACTGCGGCATGGGCTTTGTCAATGCTGTGGTCGCCAGCGACCCACGCCTTCCATGCGGCGGGATCAAGGAATCTGGCTTTGGTCGTGAGCTTTCTGACCACGGCATCAAGGAGTTTACCAACATCAAGACCATATGGATTAATCAGCATTAAATGTTTGTGAATTTGCAAGTCTGATCAGTGTCGAAAACCGCCGCCATGCCCCCACCCACCGCCTCGCCAGCCACCACCCCAACCATGGCCCCATCCGCCATTGCCCCATCCACCTCCCCAGCCACGACGATAACCGCCGTAATAGCCAATGGCAGGGCCACGGTAGCCATAATAACCACCATAAGGACGATAGCCATAACCCGATCCATAATAAGTGCCGTAACCATAGCTATAGGGGGAATACCCGTAACCGTGATAGCCCGCACACCCTTGAAAAATCAAAGCAAGCCCTAAGACAAGTGCAAATACTATGACTTTCTTATTTAAGATATTGAAACCGTTCATCTGCATGCCCCGCTCGATTAATACTTCGTAAACGCCGAACACTCGAATTTATAACACCTTTGACTTAATTTTAGCTTAAATGCATTTAATGAGCGCCGAGAGTCCGCTTGGCTTTTTAGCTGGACAGCGGGGTGTGCCTATGGTCGCAGATAGCCGAAGCCTTCATTGGATTGCAGCCGCGCTACCTCTGCGACTCCCGACGGTACAATCTTCGCTTCCGCAATCACTCTGGATGGGTCAATATTGCGCTTGATCAAGGTGTCATTGCAAAGTCGAAACTCGACGCCTTTTGCTTTGATGTCGTGAACGGCAGTCATGAACAACTTTCCAGCCCCGTCTTTGGCACCATCGAGTAAGAATTCGATCCCTTGATCGTTAGCCACCACGATAATCTTCGCGGTCGGGTCGGCTACGAGGTGACTGAGAATCTTATCGAGTGCAAGCTTAGCCTCGGCTAGGCCCTGGCTCAGGTGGTACACAACCTTTACCGGCTGGCCTTGAGTCGATGCCGCACTTCCATCAGCAGAATCGCTGGCACCGACCGTGACTTCAATAAAATCTTCGCCATTGGAAAATTGCGATTTTTCGCCCAACACATAAGCATGGGCCGTGGTATCGACGTTAGTGACATGTATCGTCACGCAGCCCGGTGTGGTTAAAATCAAGGCCATTGTCAAAACGCTACAGGATGGTTGAGTTGAAGGTCTCAAAGTCATTGTGATTGTCCATTTGCTGGGTTGAACCGAATGATTGTTGTGGTAATGGTGGAATTGTCAGCCCACTTTCCTAGACATGAAAGCAAGCAAGGCCGGACAATGCCAATTTCAGTGGTTTCAGTGCATGGTCAAAACTTGAAAACACCCAAGTTACTGGCTTTTTCGCCTTAAAGTCTGTACAGAACGTCCTTCATGGGGTTAAATGAGCCATACACAGCTTTCTTTCCTTTTTTCTTGATTTAGAGGTTATGCCATCATGGCCAGAGTTACCGTAGAAGATTGCCTAGACAAGGTCGACAACCGTTTCCAATTGGTGTTACTGGGCTCCAAACGCGCCCGCCAATTAGCCCGCCACTCAGACGATGCCAAACTCCCTTGGAATAATGACAAACCGACCGTCCTGGCACTGCGTGAAATAGCTGCCGGGCTGATTACCCGCGCCTATTTGAAGGAAGGACCCAAGCACGACCGTTATCAGGTCGAGCGGCCCACCTTCAAGATACGTCATGACGATATTGATATGGATGATGACGATCTTTGAACCGACAAGTCAGTGCCAACGGCATGGCCGGTGACACTTGCGAGGCTGATCTTGCGGAAAATCTTGATGAAATACCAAGCATCAGTGTAGGAGGCTTGGTGGAACATGAACCTCTGCCCAAAGATCCGGCTGAAACCCCGCAGGATAAGCTGATCCGGCGGCTGATCGCCATGCTAAACGAATACCTCGACCCACTCCAAGTGGAAGATGTGTTGCGCGCCTACCGTTTGGCGGAACGCGCTCACGAAGGCCAGTACAGGGTCAGTGGGGAAGCTTATATTTGCCATCCGATTTCGGTTTCCATCATCTTGGCCGGCATGAGGATGGATGCCAAGGGTGTCATGGCCGGATTGCTACACGACGTGATTGAGGACACTGATATCACCCGCGAGCATCTTGCCAAAGATTTTGGCGAAGAAGTCGCCCAACTGGTGGACGGGGTCAGCAAGCTTACCCAACTTGACAGCAAGTCCCGCGCCGAAGCCCAAGCCCAGAATGTGCGCAAAATGGTCATGGCCATGGTTAAGGACCTGCGGGTGATCATGGTCAAACTCGCCGACCGCCTGCACAATATGCGGACTCTAGGAGTCATGGCATCTCAGCGCCGCCGCCGTATTGCCAAGGAAACATTGGACATCTATGCACCCATCGCCAATCGGCTAGGAATGAATGAATTGCGCATGGAATTGGAAGATTTGGGCTTTGCCGCCTACCACCCCATGCGTTATCGTGTGCTTAAGCGCGAAGTGAAAAAAGTGTGCGGCAACCGCAAGGAAATCATCACCAACATTGAAAACTCGATTAACGCCCGGTTGGGGGATTCCGGCCTGACCAATTTCAATGTCGCCGGAAGGGAAAAGCATCTTTTCAGTCTTTATGAGAAGATGCGGACCAAACATCTGTCGTTTGCTGAAGTGCTTGATGTTTATGCTTTCCGAATTGTCACCAACACGGTCGACGAGTGCTATCGCATCCTAGGCATAGCCCACAATCTTTACAAACCCGTTCCAAACCGTTTCAAAGACTATATCGCGGTTCCCAAAGCCAACGGCTACCAATCCCTGCATACCGTACTGGTCGGGCCTTACGGCCAGCCTCTGGAATTTCAAATTCGCACCTCTGCCATGCACCACATGGCCGAATGTGGCATTGCCGCCCATTGGCTTTACAAATCGGAAAACGAACAGGTCTCCATTTCGCAGTCACGCGCCCACGAGTGGCTGCGCGACTTGTTGGAAATCCAAAAACATGCCGGTGACTCGCTGGAGTTTCTCGACAACCTTAAGGTGGATCTGTTCCAGCATGAGGTCTATGTCCTCACCCCCAAGGGCAAAATCATCAAACTGCCGCAAGGGGCCACCATTGTCGACTTCGCCTATGCGGTTCACACCGACGTAGGCAATGCCTGCGTATCGGCGCGAGTCGACCGAATTTTATCCCCCCTGCACACTCCGCTAGTGAACGGCCAAACGGTGGAGGTCATCACCGCCCCGTGGGCGAGGCCAAACCCATTGTGGCTGAATTTTGTTGTCACCGCCAAAGCTAGGTCCGCCATTCGCGGCTATCTGCGCAACTTCAAGAAACAAGAAGCGATCAACTTAGGGCGCAAGCTGCTGGAAAAGGAACTCGGCGCCCGTGGCATGAGACTGGAAGACATCAGCGATGCGCGCTTTAACGATTTATTGAAAGCATTAGAGCTGCCTTCCCGCGAGGCTTTACAGGAGGATATCGGCCTTGGCAACCGTTTGCCCTTCCTTGTCGTCCGCTTGCTGATGCAAGAAGAAATCAACCCACAAGAGTCGAAAACGGAAGGAATCGAAAAAATACCTCGCACACCGCTCACCATCAAAGGGGCTGAAGGCATGGTAGTCTGCTTGGCCAAATGTTGCCGCCCGATTCCAGGCGATGCGATTATGGGTTTCTTCAATCCGGGCAAAGGCATTGTTGTGCATTTGAGCGACTGTAAAAATATCATCGACTTGCGCAAAAAACAGTTCACCGGGCTGGATGTGGAATGGGACAGGTTAGTCACCGGCGATTTTTCTGTTGAAATCAGACTGGAATTGCTCAATAAGTTAGGAACCTTGGCAAAAGTGGCTTCAGCCATTTCCAAAATGAATGCAAATATTGAAAACGTGCAAATCACCAACCAAGACAGTGAATTGTCCACCGATATCATTACTTTGGCCGTCAAAGATCGAGCCCACCTAGCCAATGTCATGCGCGAACTGCGAAAATTATCTGTCGTATTGAAAATATCCCGTATCAAATCCGAAACCAAACCTAAAAGACCATGAAAAAAGAAGTCATCCACACCCACGACGCGCCTGCGGCCATTGGCACTTACTCGCAGGCGGTTAAAGTTGGCAACACGGTTTACCTTGCCGGACAAATCCCGCTAGACCCCACCAGCATGACGATGGTGACGGATAATATGGAAGCGCAAATCCGACGAGTGCTGGACAATATGAAAGCCGTCGCCCATGCGGCGGGCGGAACGCTAGATGATATTGTCAAACTCAACGTCTTCCTCGTCGAACTGTCGCATTTCCCACTCGTCAATGAAATCATGGCTGGCTATTTTTCCGAGCCCTACCCCGCCCGTGCGGCCATTGGCGTGGCCTCCCTGCCGCGTGGCGCGGGTGTTGAGATGGATGCCATCATGGTGTTGACCGATTAGTTTAACGACAGATAAATCTTGGCATGTCGCTTACTGAGGCTACAGACAGCCCTAAAATTGCTTCACTCAAAGGTGTGGGCGCAAAGACACTGGAACGCCTTGCCAAACTCAACTTGTACAATGTGCAGGATTTGCTGTTCCATCTTCCTTCCCGTTATGAAAACCGAACCACCTTGATGCCTTTGGGGACAGTCAGGGCGGGTGACCAAGCCTTGGTGGAAGGGCAAGTGGAAGTGACGGAGGTCATTTCCAGAGCCCGCCGCTCCTTGGTTTGCCGCATCAGCGACGGCACAGGTTCACTGTACCTGCGTTTCTTCCATTTCTCCGGTGACCAATTATCGCGCCTGAAACCCGGAACTAGGCTGCGTTGTTTTGGTGAAGTGAGGGAAGGGTATTACGGCGCAGAAATGGTCCATCCCGACTATCAACAGATAGCCGACGAAGAGGCAGGAAGGATTAATCAAAGCTTGACACCGGTCTACCCGTCCACCGAGGGCTTGCACCAAAAAACGATCCGTAGCCTAGTGGAAAAAGCCTTAGATTTATGCATAGAAAATGATGCCCTATTACAGGAATGGATTCCAGAGGAACTGCTGGCATCCTTAAACTTGCCGCCCCTGAGCGAAGCCGTCAGAATCTTGCACCAGCCTTCTGCCGAGTCGGCTACCGAGTTGCTAGGCCAAGCCCAACAACGCTTGTCTTTTGAAGAATTATTGGCTCATCACCTCAGTGTCAGCCGCTTTCGCAACCATATGCGGCAGCAAGCCGCTCCCGTCATGAGTTTGTCCAAGAAAGTCTCCAAGCAGTTCCTAGACTCCCTACCTTTCGCCCTAACCGGTGCGCAAAACCGGGTCATTAAAGAAATCGCCGCCGACTTGAAGTCATCCAAACCGATGATGCGGCTGGTGCAAGGTGATGTGGGTTCCGGCAAAACCGTGGTTGCGGCATGGGCGGCGCTGGCAGCCTTGTCATCACGGTTTCAAGTCGCCTTCATGGCCCCGACTGAATTATTAGCCGAACAGCATTACCGCAGCTTTAGCCATTGGCTGGAACCGCTCGGTGTTCAAGTGGCTTATTTGGCAGGCAAACACAAAGGACAGATACGCCGTGAAACCTTGGAAGCCATTGCCAATGGTCAGGCCGGGGCGGTGCTAGGAACCCACGCCTTATTCCAAGAAGAAGTTAAATTTCATCGTCTTGGTTTGGTGGTAATTGACGAGCAGCATCGCTTTGGCGTACACCAACGCTTGGCCTTGCGCGAAAAAGGGGCGAGGGACGGACTCTATCCCCACCAACTCATCATGACCGCCACGCCCATCCCCCGCACCCTCGCCATGCTCGGCTATGCCGATTTGGATGTGTCGATCATAGACGAACTACCGCCGGGGCGCAGCCCGGTCAAAACCTCGGTCATACCGTCTACTCGCCGACATGAAGTCATCGCCCGCATAGACGACTGGGTGAAAGGTGGCAAACAAGTGTACTGGGTTTGCACACTCATCGAAGAATCCGAGGTCATGGAATGTGAAGCGGCAGAAAACACCGCCGCGTCCCTGATCGAGGCATTGCCGAATGTGCGAATAGGACTTGTCCACGGGCGCATGAAGTCAGCCGAAAAAGAGGAGGTCATGGCTGCATTCAAATCGGGGGCCATTGATTTGTTAGTGGCAACCACCGTGATAGAGGTCGGCGTGGACGTGCCGAATGCCGGCTTGATGGTCATCGAAAACCCCGAACGCTTGGGGCTGGCCCAATTGCATCAGTTGCGCGGACGGGTCGGGCGTGGACCCGGCGATAGCTTTTGTGTGTTAATGTACCAACCGCCGTTGACATTGGGCGCAAAGGAACGGCTGGGCATATTGCGGGAAACCAGCGACGGTTTCGTGATTGCTGAAAAAGATTTGGAACTGCGCGGACCGGGCGAGTTGTTGGGCATACGCCAAACCGGGCAAGTCCAATTTCGCATCGCCGACCTAGCCCGTGACAGTGACCTGCTGGATCAAGTCAAAGCCACCGCCGAAACCTTACTGGATCATCACCCGGATTCGGTGGAGCCATTATTGCGGCGTTGGTTGGCAGACGGGGTGAGGTATGCGGAAGTTTAATAGGGGTATCTGTAAAAATAAAGATACTCGCCTCAAAATATATTAATTTGGAGACAAAATGATGAACATATCTGAAAAAAACCACCGTCCATGGTTAATCGCATTAATAAGCTTCGCTTTATTCGGATTATTGGCTTGCAGCAAGGTCAATCAACAAAACTACGACAAACTAAAAATCGGCATGGGTTATGGCGAGGTCATCGCCATGCTTGGAGAACCCGACCAATGCGAAGCCTTGCTGGCCTTCAAAAGCTGCACATGGGGCAAAGACCCGAAAACCATCACGATCAGGTTAGCCGCCGAAAAGGTGATACTGTTTGAGAGTCAGGGGTTGTAGAGTTTCTGAACCCCCCCTTTTGCCAAGCTTCGACATTACCATCGATCTTGACTAGGGGGCGTTCGATTTGAATGCAAAGATCATTGAAGTAAAATACCTATTACTCGCATTTAATGCATCTCAAATTAGGAGACAAATCAAACCATCAAACACATCTAGATTGTAGTCTCATTATTTTTTATTAAAGACCTAATTGCTTTTCAATCCAACTTTGAAGAAGATTCACTGCTATTTCCCCAGTTTTTTTGGAAACACTGATTAAAAAATCTTTCAAGACTTTGCTTGCCTTAAGTTTATCTACTTCTTTGCCACTCTTGTCTGCTATTTCATAAACTGCGGTTTCCAATTCTACTTTATTATCAGAGCCATATTTGTTAATGATGTTTATTAATTCATTATGCTCATGAGTAAAATGTTGATTACCATAAATTTCTTGTGCAGTTACATTGTTTACAGCTTGAATGAATTGAGGCCGGATATTTAAAGTCAATCCCCCAGTATTTGCTTGATTAGGTGCAAAAAAATGTGCAAGCATCAGATTTCCAGATAATGGGATTATCTTTGTTATTATTGCGTTAAGCTCTATCCATTCTGCATCTGTCAATCCATAATCAAGGAATTCTGATTCAAACCTATGCCTAATTGCAAGTGCTTTATGTTCCGCTTCTTGTTTTATATCCAGATGTAAGCGCTTTGCTTCCTTGGAGTACCGTGAAATAATCGTAGTAAGATCAGAGGGATTCAAGCTTTTTAGTCTAAGTAAACTTGTTGCGGCTTCTATGTCTGTCGCACATAAATCCATCAAGTGTGAAAAATTCTGAAACTCGGTCGTGAGTTCTGATCCATTGCTAGGGGAGTCTCCATGAAACTCGTAGATAACCCCATAATCTGTTCTTCTTTGGTCTAATCGAACCGAAACTTTATCGACCTTTGTTAGATAGTCTCTAAAAAGCTCGAGAAATCGATCCGCCTCGTTCGACCAAATCCTACCCGCTGGAACGTAAATACGAAAGAGTAAGTTCCGCTCAGTGTCATCAAGGAATGATTCTGCCAAAACAGTAACTTCAGCATTTGTTTTATAGGGAACTAAATGTATTTTTTGCTGGCGTAGCCATGTAATTATATTTTCAATAGTTTCCTTGGTTGGATAAAATTTGTACTGCTCTTTGAATTTATCATCTTGCTGCCCAAGAAAAAGATCATCAAACATGAAAAACTGGTTCGGAATAGTTGAAAGCTTGGCAAATAAGCGAACCTTTACTTCACTATACTTATCTTCTGACAGTAAATGCACTACTCTTGGTGTTAGCTTTCCCAAAACACAGGAGACTTTGTATTGGTCAAATATTTGTAAAATTGTCTCCCAATTCTCAGGCAATGAATCTAGTATTTTTTTCTTATACTGTCGATTTGAAGACTTAAGGGAACTCAGAATTCCTTCGTGATCAACCCAACCAAGTAATAATACTAGAGGTTCTTCTGGGTTGAGAATAAATTCAAGCTCGCCGTCTTCGTTCTGAAACAAATCTTCTGTGTTGTGCATTTTTTCAAATTTATCGCTTTAAGTTATTAGCATTTACTTACTATAGATGCGCAACAATTGGGTTGCCCAAGCGAGTCAGTATATTACAACCTCATGGCAACACCACCACCTCCGGCGCTATCCAGCTTTCTTTGCGATGCTCGACGACGATGGTGGTGTAAATGCCACCGCGCACGTTAAATTTTGCGGTGATGCGCATGAAATTGGGCGAGGTGGCGGCAACTAGATCGTCCAATACTTGATTGGTGACGGCTTCGTGGAAAGCGCCTAGGTCGCGGTAGGACCAAAAATACAATTTGAGCGACTTCAATTCCACGCATAATTCATCAGGTACATATTCGATCAAAAAGGTGGCAAAGTCGGGTTGGCCGGTTTTGGGACATAGACAGGTGAATTCCGGCGCATCAATGCGGATCGTGTAATTCCTGCCGGGTTGAGGGTTGGCGAAGGTTTCGAGTTGCTTGCTAGGAGTCGTGGTCATGCTGGAATACGTTTCGGTTTAGGCTGATTGCGTTTAGTCCGTTATAATAAAGCTTCGTTCCTGCCCAGACCAGTCGTTCTCTTGCCATTGCCATCCCTATCATCCCTGTTTTTCCTAACCGTCAACCCGGTAGGCTTGCCCTGCGCCGAATAAATGCGTCTGGATAAGATCAAACTCGCCGGCTTCAAGTCATTTGTCGATCCGACCTCCATCCCCTTGCCGGGGAACTTGGTTGGCGTTGTCGGCCCGAACGGCTGTGGCAAATCCAACATCATCGACGCGGTGCGCTGGGTGATGGGTGAAAGCTCAGCCAAGCATTTGCGCGGTGAGTCCATGGCCGATGTCATTTTCAATGGCTCATCTTCTCGCAAGCCGGTCAGCGTGGCCTCGGTGGAATTGGTGTTTGACAATTCCGACGGCACTGCACCGGGGGAATACTCTCAATACCGCGAAATTTCCATTAAACGCCAAGTGACCCGCGACGGTGTGTCGGCTTATATGCTCAACGGTTCGCGTTGTCGCCGTAAGGACATCACCGACATTTTCCTCGGAACCGGCCTAGGCGCGAGAAGTTATGCCATTATTGAGCAAGGCACCATTTCCCGCTTGATCGAAGCCAAACCCGACGAGTTGCGGCAGGTGATCGAAGAAGCGGCGGGCATTTCCAAATACAAGGAACGCCGCAACGAGACTGAAATCCGCATGAGGCACACCCAAGAGAACTTGGAACGCTTGCAAGATGTGATCGATGAGGTGGCAAAGCACATCGCCAACTTGCAACGCCAAGCCAAGAAAGCGGAAAAATACACGGCCCTGAAAGAGGAAGAACGCCTTTATCGCTTGCAATTGCTAGGTTTACGCTGGCGCAAATACGATGAACTGCTGAAACAACATCAAGCCGTATTGCTGGAATGTGAAATGAGATACAGGGAGTTGGTCAGCGAAGAAAACGCACTGATCGCCAGGGAAACACAAGCCAGGGAGAAGCGGGAGTCATTGCAAAAAACGCTCAATGAACGGCAAGGCCGGTTTTATGAGGTAGGCGCTGAGATTAGCCGACTGGACCAAGCAATCAAACACGCCCACCAAACCCGAGACGGACTGCAAAGGGAACGGGAGCGTTTGAAAGCCGAACAAGCCCAAGCACAAACTCAATTAACGAATGATCGAGAGCAAATTGACGACGTTCGCGAAGAATTGCTTAATTTGCATACAGAGATCAAACAAGCCGAAATTGCGGAAGCCCAAGCCGCCGCAGAACGGCTGGATGCAGATATCGCATTGAAGGCTTGGCGGGTCGAGTGGGAAGCTTTTCGCGGAGAACTGGCCGGGTTCAAATCCCAGGCCGAAGTCGAGCGGGCTCGCATACGCCAAATGGAGGATCAAAGCCGCCAATTGCAGATTCGCAGTGAGCGCTTGGGCAAAGAACGCAATGAAATTGAAGAGAGTTTGCGCGATTCCGAACTTGAGAGTCTGCAAGAAATGCTGGCACTGGCCGAAAATGATCAGCAAGAGGTGCTAAGCCGCTTGGAAACATTGCAAAGCATCGTCCGTGAACAGCGTAATCTAGCCAAGTCTTGTCAAGAAGACTTGAACAAAAAACGGGCGCAGTTGCACACCAGTCAGGGTAAAATCAGCTCCTTGGAATTGCTGCAACAACATGCCATGGGCAAAGATCGCGCAGCGCTCAAGCAATGGTTGAGCGATGCCTCCTTGCATGATGCCAGCCGTTTGGCCGAACATCTTGAAGTGAGTCCCGGCTGGGAGTCGGCAGTGGAAAATGTACTTGGTTTGCATTTGGAGGCGGTCTGCGTCGAAGACACCACGCATTACCTGCCAATGCTGAACGGCGGCAAACACCCCGAATCCATGGCTTTCTTCGAAAAACGCCGTTCGGGAATCACTTCCGGCGAGATTGATGGCGAGCGCTTGCTGGATTGCATCCAATCCTCATGGAATTTGAATCCCTTACTCGGTGGCATTTATCGGGCAGGTAACTTAGAGGAAGGCAAGGAATTATGCAGAAAGCTGGAAGAGCATGAATCGGTGGTGACCCCTGACGGGGCTTGGATGGGTCCGGGTTGGCTGGTCATGAAAAAACCAGACGATGCCAAGGCCGGGGTGTTGAAACGTGAGCGCGAATTGCGTGAATTGAAAGCACATCGCGACGAATTACACGCTAATGTCGGCAAACTTGAGCAAGATTTGAATCTGGCGGAGGAGTCTGCGCGACAAGCTGAATTTGAACGCGAACAGCGTCAATCCGAAGCCAATCGAATGGCCGCCGACATGACCCGTTTAAAATCTCAGATCAGTGCCTTGTCCGCACGATTTGAACAAGCGACCAAGCGTTTGCGTCAGCTTGAGGCGGAACTGGAAGACTTGGCGGAGAATCTGCAAAACAACGCCGAGGAAACTGCCGAAGCCCATGCCCAATTACACCACGCTGAGCAGAAAGTAGCCGAATTGGAGCATCGCACCCAGACTCTAAGCTTACGCCAGCAAGACTTGGAGCAGCGCTCGACGGCATCGGAAGCCGCCTTGCGCCAAGCCCGTGACCTTGTTCAAGGACTGAAAAGCCGTTGTGAAACTTTAAAATCCACTGAGGCGTTAACATTGAAGCATGTGGAACGTGCCGAAGCGCAAAACCGACACACTAGCGAACGCTTGGCAGAATTGGCAATGCGCATGGAAGAAGCCGGTGCGCCGATGGACGACGAATTGGAGGCTTTGGAAGAGCTCCATGAGCAGCGTACCGTCGTCGAACGCGAGTTGGCCGACATTCGCCAGAAATCCACTGAGGCCGAGGCCGAATTGCAGTCCCTGAACGAAGCCAAAATGCGCAAAGAACGTGACTTGGATGCCTTGAAAAAGCGCTTGGAAAAGACCAAACTGGATTATCAAGAAAATGAGGTCAGACGTTTGACCGTGCAGGAACAATTTGACGAAATCGGCGCGAATCCCGAACACGTGATACCCGGCATTCCCGAGGATGCCGAAGAAAAGGAGTGGCAGCACCGAGTGACCCAATTGGCGGATGAAATCAATCGTCTGGGGGCCATCAACTTGACGGCCATGCAAGAATACAACGAACAGTCCGAGCGTCTGCAAACCTTGGACGCTCAACGCAAAGATTTGGAAGACGCGCAAGCCACCTTGACCCAAGCCATTGAAAAAATTGACCGCGAATGCCGCGCCCGCTTTAAGGACACCTTTGACCGCATCAATATCGGCATACAACGCATGTTTCCCAAGCTATTTGGCGGCGGTCAGGCATATTTGGAGATGATTGAACGGGATTTGCTTGAAACCGGAGTGACGATCATGGCCCGTCCACCCGGCAAACGCAACAGTTCCATCCATTTATTGTCCGGTGGGGAAAAAGCGCTGACGGCGGTGGCTTTGGTCTTCTCCATCTTTGAATTGAACCCTGCACCTTTCTGCCTGCTGGATGAGGTGGACGCCCCGTTGGACGATGCCAACGTCGGGCGCTTCAGCCAATTAGTCAAAGAAATGGCAGAAAAGGTACAATTCCTATTTATTTCACATAATAAAGCAACCATGGAAATCGCCCAGCATCTCGCCGGGGTTACCATGAAAGAACCCGGGGTCTCCCGCATCGTCGCGGTGGACATCGATGAAGCCGTAGAACTTGCAGCATTGTAGAGGTATTGTAATGGATCGAATGGATAGTCAAACACTACGCTTGGTATTAGCCGTCGCCGGTGCCATCATCATCTTAGGCGTTTATGTCTGGGGGCGTTATAAGAAAAAGATGCTGGATTTTGTCAACCAGCGCGGAGAATATGATGAGTTGGAAGGCGAGGATGATCCACCCGAATATGATGATGTGTCCAAACCAGCCAAGGCTGGCTTTTACAGCGGCAAGTTGGGGAAAAAGGACATTGACCCGCCAATCACCTTGGATGAACCGGATGGTGAAGACCTTGACTTGGTTATGGAAAGGCCAAAACCGCCCGTCCATAAGCCGATTTCACCAGAAACGACTCATAGACCTTCGGCCCCGGAAACTTCTCGCAGGGAGCAGCCTAGAACCGATCCTTTGGGAGCGCCCTTCCTGATTCAGATCAGCGTGGTTTCCAAGACGGAGTTCTTCAATGGTTTGCAACTGCGCGATGCCTTGGACGATTTACGCTTGATTTACGGCGACATGGGAATCTACCACCGCTATGACCGCGAGTACCGTGTCCCCTTGTTCAGTGTTGCCAGTTTGGTGGAACCCGGAACCTTCCCCATCAAAGACATGGAAAATTTCGAGTGTCCCGGCGTAGTGCTGTTTTTCCAACCCCCTCAAGTCGATGACCCTTTGGAAGTATTCGATGACTTGGTTGGCACTTGCCACGAACTGGCAATGCGCTTGGGCGGTGTCGAATGGGACGAAAAACGGCAACCGTTGACCTTGGAAAAAATTAATCACATGCGTTCAAGGTTGCAGGAGGCTTATTAAGGGCTGGAATCAGCCCGGATGGAGCCAGTTCTGAGCGAAGTTGAACATAATCTCCCTTGGTTATTGAACGCTTGAAAAAAAACATCATAGAAAAAATCCAACCCTGACTTAATTTGGTGGAAAACGGGTAACACTAAGCCATTAAGAAGTTGGCAATCAGGTACAACTTAACCCTCAGGGGATTGTTCGGCATAAACTTCAGCTAGGAGTTGCAATGACCAACGATGACTTTGATCAACTGGTGTCCAAACTCGAAGGGCTGGCCCGTCGCAACCCCGGTGGTTATAAATTGCGTGTATTGCTATTGGCGATGCTAGGCAATGCCTACCTAGGGCTGGTGTTCATTCTCGTAGCCGCCATCTTCTTGGTTTTACTGATTTCCATCAAGACGCTAGGCGCTCTCGCACTGAAGTTGATTGTGGTAGTGTGGCTTTTCCTGTGGATGATATTAAAGTCCCTATGGGTCAAAGTCTTGCCGCCTTCAGGTATGGCAATACGCGCCCATGAAGCCCCCGAACTGTTTGCGATGATCCATGAACTTTCTACCAAGCTCGGCGCACCTCATTTTCACCACGTACTGGTGACCGAGGATTTGAATGCCGGTGTGGTTCAAATCCCTAGGCTTGGCATGTTTGGCTGGCATAAAAATTATTTGCTGCTTGGCTTGCCGTTGATGAAATCCCTAACCGTCGATCAATTCAAGGCGGTTTTGGCGCATGAATTTGGGCATCTCGCCAAAGGCCATGGACGCTTGTCGAATTGGATTTACCTTCAACGCTTACGTTGGAGCCGTTTGATGGGGCAGTTGGAGTCCAACAAAAGCAAGGGCAGTTTCTTGTTCACCCCCTTCCTCAACTGGTATGCGCCTTATTTTAATGCTTATTCGTTTCCCTTGGCCCGTGCCAATGAATACGAAGCCGACGCAACCTCAGCCCGGCTCACGTCCCCTCGCACGGCAGCCGAAGCGCTGACCAATGTGGATGTGGTCAGCAGCTATATCAGTGAATATTACTGGCCACAAATCTACAAACAAGCGGATGACCTCCCGAAGCCCAACTTCGGGCCTTTTGCCGGCATGGGCGACCGTTTCGCCCTTGAACTCGACCAGAACCGCACTAAAACTTGGCTGGAACGGGCGTTGACCAATCAAACCACCTCAGCCGACACTCACCCCGCACTGTCAGACCGTCTGCAAGCCATAGGCGAAACGCCGCATCTTAACCCGCCCGAACCGGGGCAAGCAGCCGATCAATTGCTAGGCAAGGCACTCGCCGCCATCACCGAAAATTTTGACCGTAATTGGCTAAAAACTATTGAGCCAGCTTGGCAGGAGCGGCATGAACAAGTGCAAGAAAGCCGCCGACGGCTAGTCGAGCTTGAACAACAATGCATAGACAACCATAAGCTTGCGCCAGAGTATGCTTATGAAAGAGCCAAACTCACCGAAACAGTGGGCAATGATGCCGATTCTGCGCTAGACCAGTTTCGAGCCTTGCTCAATGATGCGCCCGATAGTGCCTTGTTCAATTTCAGCGTGGGCATACGCTTACTGGCCCGTGATGATGAGTCAGGTTTTGAACTGATCGAACAGGCGATGAGGCTTGACGAAGAAGCCTCCGTCAATGCTTGTGAAGTTTTGCGTGATTATTGCTGGCGTCACGGTCGCCAAGAAGAGGCCCTACTTTGGCACAATCGCTTTCTCGAAAACACCCAAAAAAGCCAATTTGCCGAAATTGAAAGGAATGAGTTGCTACCGAATGACCCTCTCGACCCTCACGGTTTGACTGAAGACCAGCTTGTCCAATTGCAAACTGAATTGAAATCGGTTGTGGGTCTGCGCAAAGCCTATTTGGTCAAAAAGCGAGTCCGCCATTTTCCCAACCGTCCGTTCTACGTATTAGCCTACACGGTCACTGCCAGATTCCGTTTACACAGCAAACGCAAGGCAGTCAAGATATTGCAAAGGATCAAACAAGCGGTCGAGTTTCCGGGCGAAACCTTAATCATCAATGCCGAGGGCGGAAATGCACGGTTTGAGCGCAAGTTTGCAGGAGTTGAGGGGGCTAGGATAGTTTGACAAATCAACCCCGTGATGGTGGTTTCTGGCGAGATATTACGAAATGTCATCTTTTCTTAAAATGGTTCAATAAAGTCAACATCGCCGCAGCCTTGTGGTAACACTCTTGGTATTCCTTTTCCGAGTCCGAATCGACCGTGATACCACCGCCCGCATAAAAGCGGATGCACTGGTCGGAATGAACTAGGGTACGGATGGCGATATTACTATCCATATTGCCGTCATAACCAATATAGCCGATGGAGCCGCAATAAATACCGCGCCTATGCGGTTCCAGTTCCTCAATGATTTCCATGGAGCGAATCTTGGGTGCGCCGGTGATGGAACCACCGGGAAAGCAACCACGCAACAAATCCAAGGCATGTTGTCCTTTCGTCAATTGTCCGCGTACCGTGCTAACCAGATGGTGGACGGTGGCATAGCTCTCCGTGGCGAACAAATGCGGCACATGCACGGAGCCGGGCTGGCAATTCTTGCCGATGTCATTGCGCAACAAATCGACTATCATCAAATTTTCCGCCCGATCCTTGAGGCTTTCTTGCAGTGCTTGCAGACTGTACATGTCTTCTTCGGGGTTTGGCGAACGCGGACGGGTACCTTTGATCGGCTTGGTTTCCACCACCCCGTCTGTGACTTTCAGAAAGCGTTCTGGCGATGAACTCAATACCTGCACCATGGGAAAGTCCAAGAATGCGCTGAACGGCGCAGGATTGATGTGGCGCAAGGTTTCATAGGCCGTCCAAGGGTTACCCTCACACTTGGCGGAAAAACGTTGCGCCAAATTCACTTGGTAGCAATCGCCTTCGTGTATGTAATGTTGAATGCGTCGAAATGCCTCGGCATAAAACGCCCTGTCCATATTGGACTGGGTATCTTGCAAAATGCTAAAACTCTCGTGAGGCCAGTTGATGATCGGGATTTGGCTGAAGGCATGGCACAAATGCGGCCAGCGAGCTAAAGTGGCAGGGTCGCGCCCCAGCCCCACCAACCAAGATTTACGATCCACATGGTCCACCACCACGGCCCAATCGTAAATGCCAACGACCATGTCG
The DNA here is from genome assembly GCA_903859815.1 of uncultured Methylococcaceae bacterium. Classification (GTDB taxonomy): domain Bacteria; phylum Pseudomonadota; class Gammaproteobacteria; order Methylococcales; family Methylococcaceae; genus Methylumidiphilus. Next base: position 55,853 of record CAIOOA010000304.1, read on the forward strand.
GGGATGTTTTCCTCGTCAGCGGCAAGAGACGGCAATTTTTCCAATCGTCTAGCCAAATCATAGGCAAAATAACCAATCGCCCCACCAAAAAATGGCAGATTAGAATCTGAAGCGGTTTCCACCACATCCCCAAGCGCCTGCTTGACCAGTTCAAATGGGTCTTCTTCAGAAAATCTAAGCCCCTCCCGATGGCGGATTTCAGTCACCTTGCCTTGGGTGACCAAGGTGCAGTAAGGGTCAGCCGTAATGATGTCAAAACGGCCTTGCCGACTATGCGGAAAACCGCTATCCAAAAAGACAGCCCAACTGCGTTCAGCCCAAGGCATGAAAAGCGCGGCACTGTCTTCGAAATAAGGCAGTTCTTCATATTTTGGCTTGTGTTCAGGCATGGGACTGCCTCGCCAAGCAGGCAACCGCCAAGGCGGGGGCGCAATCCGCTAGATGAAATTCTGATGTAGGCAAAGGTTTAGGGTACAAATCGTCAAAGTCCAAGTAAGGGTGTCCGAGTCTTTGTGCTAATTCTTGCACTAGAAAGCGTCCTACGCCAGCACCAATGATAGGAGATTGTCCATTAAGCAACCCTCGCGACAAATGTCTCATGCTGGCAGCCATGAGACATTCCAATTGCTTTTCTCGAAAATAGGCCGCAAGCTGTTTCCATGCCACCTGTTGCGCATGATCCATGTCCAGTCCTAATAGTCGGGCAATCCGCCTAGCGCTGGCAATGACCGATTTTTCTCCGCCATCTGCTGTTGGTGTTTGATCGGCGTGTTCCGACAATTCACCGGTCAGGCGATAGACATCCGCCGTGGTGGCGAAATGTTCCGCCATTAAGCCGATCCACTCACCCTCAAACGGAGCCGTTTTGGTCAGTGCCATTAAGGATGTCCGCACCACGCCGCAATAGGCCAATTCTCCATGGCATAGCCGCTCAAAATCGGTATACCCTTGCAGCATAACCCTCCCATGGCGCAAAACCAAAAAATCGGTTGTAGTGCTGCCTATATCGACTAAAAGCCCAAGATCAAGCTTGGAGGCAGCATATAAACCCGTCGCAAGCCAGTTTGCCGAAGCTATGGAGGGAACGTCCTTGACTTGCACTTGTCCGGCAGGCAAAAACCCGTTGAAACCAGCAAATATAATGACATTTTCTGAAGGCACATGCTCGGCTAGGGCATTAATCAGCCCGAACACGCCTTCTACGCGATTATTGAATACATCAGCCAGTTCCCCCGTCATGGTGACAGCATGAAAACACGTGTCGGGGGGCTGCCATTCGTCCAAGATGGCGCGAATCGCGGTGTGGAAATAGTCTAAGCCCAACCAAAGCGGACAGGGTTTTTGGGCGACCGACACGACTACACCTCCTCCCATTGCCACTGCTTTCAGATGAGCGCCGCCAATATCCCAACCCATGTATTCAATCAACATCGTGTCGTCCTAGGTCAATTTCGATAGCCTGGGGCATGGAAGTCGAAAGCGACGGTAATTGATGAGTAAAAAGTAGATTGA
>CAIOOA010000305.1 GCA_903859815.1 uncultured Methylococcaceae bacterium
GATGACCCATGGGGCGAGCCGGTTCTGTTCGACACCTTAAGCCTTACGCCAGAGATTGACTGCAAACTGCTTCCGGGGGTGTTTGGCGAGTATGGCGAATCGCTCACGCAAAACCTACAAGTGCCTTCCGCCTTGGTTGTGATGACAGTTATATCGGTGCTGAGTACTGCCTTGGCGCGAAAGGTTGTCATCGGGCCATACCCGGATGATGATTACATTGAACCCGTCAATGTCTGGACATTGGGGGTTGCCGAATCCGGCGAGCGCAAGAGCCAAATCCTAAGCCGTTGCAAGCGACCCTTAGTCTATTGGGAAAAAGAGACAACCCGCAAAGAAAAGGCCGAGATCGAGGAAAATATCTCAATCCGGGCCATAGGCCGCAAACGGGCCGAGAAACTAGAGGGCGATGCGGTCAAGGAAGACGACCCGGAACGGCGCGACGCACTCGCCAAGGAAGCGGCGGAACTCAAGGCCGCATTACCGGATGAACGCTTTAGTACGCAAATTTTCACCGGCGACGCAACACCGGAAGCCGCACAAGAATTGTTAGTCAAGGCTGGCGGGAAAATGGCCTTCCTGTCTGATGAAAGCGGCCTGTTGCAAGTCATGGCGGGGGTTTACAGTGGCGGTGATGCCGTGCTTGATGTGTTCCTACAAGGCTATAGCGGGAATGACGTGCGGGTAAACCGGCGCTGCCGTTCCGCCATCATCGAGCGACCGGCAATCACCCTTGGCTTAAGCATCCAACCGGCGATCTTGGGCGACTTCCCGCAAGCGGCAAAGCGCAAATTCAGGGCTTCCGGCCTGTTTGCGCGGTTCTTCCCTGTCTATCCGCTGTCCAACATCGGGCGGCGAAATGTGCGCAAGCGGGTGTTGATAGCCGACGAACTGCAAGCGGCCTATGACCGGGCGGTAATGGATTTGCTCGACATCGAATTGATTGAAGGCAAGGAATACCGCCTAGAACTGGACACCCAAGCGCGGGAGCTTTGGCTAGGCTTTGCCGAGGACATGGAGAAAGGCCAAGCGGACGGCGGCGAATACCGCGACCTGCGCGACTGGATAGCCAAGCTACCGGGCGGGGCGTTGCGCTTGGCGGGATTGTTCCACCTTGCCGAACATGGCAACCAAGGGCTTATCCAGCCGGTAAATTTTCAAACCATGGCCAGCGCGGTGGGGCTGGCGATGCGCCTGATCGACCATGCACGGGCCGTGTTTGGCTTGGTGGGCGCGGACAAAGCCACCGACGATGCCAAGGCGGTTTGGGCGTGGATTGTCGAAAACCAATTTAACGGCTTCTTCCGCACGGATGCCCACAAGCGGTTTCACACCAAATTTGGCAAGGTCGAAGTGTTGGTGGAAGTGCTGGACGTGCTGAAAGGGCGCGAACTCATCCACGGGCCGTTCAAAACAAAACAAGGCAAGGGCAACCGGCCTAGCCATGGCTACACCGTCAACCCAACCGCATTAGAACTGGCAACCCATCAGGGCGGCAAGGGGCTGAAAACATCCTAAAAGCCCTATAAGGTATAAAAGGTATTTTTTACTCAATCTATCTATCTATAAAATAACGACTTTCTGCTCAAGGCCAAACACCTACGGGAATTTAGGATATTTAGGACATTTAGAGATTACCGAATGACAATCAACAGGATAGGACGACTTCAACACGAAAGCAGTGAAAACAGTGGAAGCCGACGAAGTGACCGGCAGTCTAGCCGGTTTGAAGGGTCACTGCCATTAAGTTAAGGATTTTGAACATGCCAAAACCGTTTGTAGTTCCGGCTTTAGCCGGTCTTTTCGGGGTTGTCTTCCGCCTAAAGGCGGGACTACGAACGCTAACTTAATGGCATTGGGTTTAAAGGATGGCAAGTCGGGCTAAGTGGCATGGAAGGATGCCCATACGTTAGCGGGGTGTTCCTAAACATCCTAAAAAGCCTAAATTTCTGTAGTTGCTGGCTTTGGAATGGCTGCACATAGCTTGAGGGTCTTGCTAAATGTCCTAAAAATCCTAAATTTCTATAGCATCGGTATTGAGAAAGTAGAGGTTCGATTTTGGAACACGGCATGAAGCAAGCAACCCAATCAGCCGCTTGGAACGAACAGGTAGACTCAAGCAGTGAGATCAAGCGGTCATGCACCTAGGCGGAAAGCTGGCAGGAGTGAGAAGTTTGGGGCTTTTTTTTTCGGGCAGACAGGCCAACGGGCAAGCCCGACACAACCGATTTGAAGACATTTGAAGAGAAACATGAGCAAACGAACCGATTACCAACGGGTTTACATGCGCAGCTACCGGGCCAAGCAACGCGAAGCGGGGGCGACCGCAATCCATGCCAACCCTATGATAGAAAGCGGCGGGGCGGGCTTGAATGACAGGCAGCTTGGGCAGCAGAGACCGGCAAACGCACGGCGTTATGGCTTGGACGCTTGCCGCTATGCAGCCCTGTCTGCCAAGCGCAAAACCGCCAGACATAAAGCCCAAGTAAAAGGGCGGGATATTTTGGCTAGAACGGGGACGGACGTGGATGGAATAAGATAAAAACACGAGATTTGAGGTAGGGGGGGGTATTCCCTGTTGACCCTGCCCATTGCAGGACTTGGACGGACAAGGCCGGGTATCCGCCGAAAAGAAGGGGGGGTGTTGGTGAAAATACAAGGTTGGCGACATTTTTTTGCCGAATATGCATCGAAAAACTTAAGGAGGTATCGGCTAGAACGGGGATGGAATAAGGTAAAAACTCGACATTTGAGGTAGGGGGGTATGCCTTGTGAACCCTGCCCATTGCAGGACTTGGACGGACAAGGCCGATTATCTTTAACTTAATAAGGGGGTATCGGTTAGACGGGAGTGGACTGTGCCGATTATCCGTAACTAAAGAAGGGGGGGGTATGCCAAGAACAATGTCGTGGATTTAAGTGAGGGGGGGCCAAACCACGGCGGAAACTGCCGAATGGTGGGGATTTGAAGTAGGGGGAGGGGGCAAGGCAAAGTATGCCTCCGGCGCATCCACGTAGGCGGCAATATTCCCATTCAGCCAGCTTCCTGATCCCACTTCAGCGGCAATAATTCGTCGATCCGGCTGTTGGGCCAGGTGGGGAGTTTGTCC
>CAIOOA010000306.1 GCA_903859815.1 uncultured Methylococcaceae bacterium
CGTTTAACGCCTCCATTTTGCCGGCCGCTGCCATCGTGATGTACAGGTTCACCACGGCCAAGATCGGCATCCAAAGCTGTATCAACAGCAGCATCAGGAAATACTGCCCGGTGATCTGGATGCCCCTAGCCCCCAACATCACGGCGAAGGCCATCAGGGGTGTTATCGCGTAGCTGAAGCCCTCGATCCACGTCATCATCGGCCTGACGATGCGGGTGAACAATGTTTGCTCCCCTGCCCACTGGCTGTTACGCTGCTGGATGGCCTGCTCGACCATCGCCGCCTTGTTCCATTTCATGCCGTCCTCGTGCCGCCCGACGATTCCCTTCTCGAACATCGGCGTGATCAGCGCGGACAACATGTAGTCCGTCGCGCTGACGCTACCGCCTGTCAGTGCGTTCAAGGCTTCGTCGATGCGGGGTTCCACGTCCTCTGGCGATGTCACTTTAAGTGCTCCCTTCAGGATGTTCTCGACTTCGGGGACTGCCATGTTCCTGACGTAGCTGTCCAAGGCCACCCAGGCATCGGTGCAGTCCAGTATCTTCGGCGCACCGCCCGTGTAAATCTCCGTGGTGTAGATGGCGGAATCGAAGCGGATGGCATTGAGCAGTTGGGGCTGGCGCATGATCGAGTCAATCGGTACGATGTTCAAGTCCACCCCGGTCAGGGTGCATTCCTTGACGTAGTTGATCAGCGAGTTTTCCAAGTCGCCGCCACTATTGGGCGAATTCGCCTTGCCGAGTTGCACCCTGGACAGGAGGTTCTTGCGCACCGAGGCCATGACTTGCAGCGAATCTGCAAAGCCGTGGCCGGTCATGCTGGGCGTGGAAAAGCCCTGCTCGAACAGCCGGGTAAGGCGATAGCCCATGTTGGACAGGATGGAACCCGCCGCTGCGGGTCCGAGCGGGACATTATCCACCACACGAACCTGACCGGTGTAGGCATCCTCAATGGCAACCTTGACACCCGGCGCGAACATCAACAAGTAGATCAGGATTGAAGCCAGCATGTCCTGATAGCGAATGCCTCGCCCGTCGTACTGGGTCAGTCCACGCACTAAGGTCATCAGAACGCCCAGCAGCGCACCGACCCCGGCAGCGGTCGCGTAATGTCCGGTTCCGGCGATCATGGCGACGGCGTTCAGCACCGCAGCCAGAAATGCCGAGTCGCCGATGGAGAAAATGTCAAAGACCATTAGAATTTACCTTTTGTGGATTCAAAGGGATGTTTAAAATGCGAATTCAGGGTAGGTGAATGCCAAATCAACGACTTATGTTTACGTCAAAGCTTCGGATAGTTTTCAGGGTGTCGGATACGCCTGTTGCGAACCCGGCGACTGGGTGAAGGAACCGTAGGTCTTGGCCTTCGACCCGTTCATGACGTGGGTGTAGAACTGCAACAACGACTGGGTGTTGCCGTAGCGCCCGGACAACTCCGCCGACTCGGACTGGAGTTCCTGCCGTGCCTTGTCCAAGGTGTCGGCAAGCTTGGCGGCATAGGCGTGGTCTTGCAGGGAACTGGCTTGGCGTACAGCATCCAGCATCCCTTGAACCATCAGTTGGGCCATTTCCAAGGCGATGACCGGCGAGCCTTCGTCGGCGAACAATTTAGCCATGCCGTAGTCTTCCCTAGCCAAGTTGCGGATCATGGCGGACACCGCGCCGGGGACGAGTTCCATGAAGGCCATTTCGTTCTGGGTCAGCGGGCCGCTGTTGGTGGCGAACTTGTAGACCAGCCCGTTCCCGCCCCCGGAACCGGCGAGGATGTCATGCACCCGCTGTTTGAGTCCGACGAGGGAAACGCCCTTGGCAACCGGGTTCAGGCAACCGTCCCTGTCGGTGGTGTCGCACTCGTACACCTGCACACTCTGGTAATCATTTGCACCCGAGCCGTTGAGCAGGTCTTTGATGCGCAGCAGGTTGGGCAACGTGACGACGGGGTTGCTTTCGCCCTTGCCGTCCGGCGCGGACTCAGGTGGCTTGACGACCACAGAGCCGCTGACGCTCATTGCCGCCTGTAGAAATTCGTTGCCGCCGAACTTGAACCAGCCGCCCGCGTTATTTTGATTGAGCGACCGCCACACTAGGTTGCCTTGGATGACCTTTTGCATGTCCGTGGCGGCGTTGGCCTTGACTTGCTGGACAGGATCGCCTTGCGAACTGGAATTGGTCAACGCCCCGAACACGTCGGTCACGCCCTTGGAAAAGGAAATGGTGGACATCTTCATGTCGCTCTGGACTTTTTCGGGCAGCACACTGGCGGCATCATTGACCAGACCTTGGGCCAACTGGCAGGAGTTGGAGAACATCTGATTGAGTTGCTGCACCTTCTTTTGCAAATCGGACATGACGTTGCCGCAATCGGGACACATGGCGTTGATCGCCAACTGAAACGCATAGCCAGCCGCGTTGGAAGCCACCGCCCGCATCAGATCGACAAATTGGTTCATGTTGATGAACGAGAACGAACCGCCTAACAAATCTATTCCGCCGCAACCGGCGCTGAACGACGGAGGGACGAATGACACCATGTTGGTGTTCATCACCCGGTTGCGCGAGACCACCTAGCCAGCACTAATGACCCCGCGCCGTTGCCCAAGATGGGCAGTCGGTGAAGTGGCGTTGGTCATCGTGCCGAACATTGCGTCCATTTCCTGTTGGAGGTCGGCATGGGCTTTCGTGGGCGATAGCATCGAGGTTACGATGAAAAAGACGACGGCAAAGGCCAAAACTGGTTTTTCCGAATGACAAACCGAGGGTTTCGAGGTAAAAACTGAGATTTGAGATAACAATTGAAATGGCATCTGGGCTAAGGGCTTTGGCTAAAGTTGGGTTGAGTCGGTTCGCCCGGTTGAATTCCGGCTTGCCGTTGCAGTGTGCCGATCAAGTTGGCAGGATTGACCAACATTTCGTTGTCCATCACAGACGGCGTGGGTACAAGATTCGGGGTCTGCCTCTCCCCGCGTGTGGCTTCGTAAACGCCTTGGTCGATCCAGCCGTTGTCCTTGGCGGCCAGCAGGATTCGACCCGATAGGTCGTCCAGTGAAATCGCACCTTGGGCGAGTTGGACGATGCCGTCTGGCGGCTTCATCAGGAACAATGCTGGCGTGGAAACCACCCCCAACACATGCGCCTGTCCTTGATCGACACGGAAATCGGGATAAAGGCCATTTGGCATTGGCATCCCGTCGAGCGAGACGGCATACACCTTGAAGCCGAAGCGCTTTTCCAGCAGGGCCAACAATGGTGCTTGTATGTGACAATAACGGCAGTCCGAGCGGAAGAAGAACAATAGGCCGGCCTGTTTCGCTACAGCAGCAAGGGCCTGTTCGCTGGCGATACCTGCTTGGTAATTGGCCTCATTAGCGGCAAACGTCGCAATGGGTCTGCGCTGGTTCTCGTCCAATAGCGGGTCGCTCATGACGACGCGACGGGCCACGTCGGTGAACCGTTGAGCTTTGTCCATCATGACGCGCTGAAGGTAATAATAGGCCGCGACGTTTTCCGGAGATGGGTCGTCAATGGCCTTGTCCCGGTAGCGTTCCAAGTTTTTTCTGAACCATTCGGCGGATAGCGGGGAAGGCTCAGGTATTTCCGACTGTGTTGATTGGTTTTGTGGAGGAATAGGTGGCGGCTGATGTTTGGCTTCGGTGTCGGGCTTGGCCTTTTCCGGTTCTTTATTCGGCTTTGGTTGAGTTTCGGGTTCAACCTCTCGCCAAAACCATCCACGCTCCTTGTCGATGTAAAAAGGAGGCTCGGAAAGCGAAACAAAGTCCGCCCCCCAAGCCAAGCGGGACGCCAAGAGGAGGTAGGAGATAAGAAGCCAGATTTGCCGATTCATTCGGCAATTATCCGATGAATTAGTGTTTAATGGGGTCTGAAAAAATTCACTAAAATGGAATTATTTTGATAGTCATGAAGTAACGATTATTCTAAAATCAGCAATCCTGATTTTGACTCTATGACTCAAAAATTCGGTCAAGATAACGGAATTCATCGCAGAAAGAGTTAATATGGCAGTTGCATAACTTTCTGATAAAGTTGATGCAACAAGTTTCAATTTGCAACCCTTTTACGCTGGATTTGCAATTAGTTGGCTAAAAAAGGGGAATTGTTTAACCAGAAGCGACCCTGCCTGAGTAAACGATGATCAGCTTGAAAAGGCCATCTTGTGGCTCACCTTGCTCAAATCTCACAGGAGACTATCGTTGACACATGCATCGAGCGATGCCAATGGAACTTGAAGGGACTTTCACCCTCGCCATATCATATTAACAATTCCGTGCCATTTAGCGACGAAGCTCAAACTTCGGTGAGATTTTGGTCTAAATAATGAAGGACTGCCTTAAGCCTCCAAAGATGATATCTAGACATTTATAATCAAAGTGATTATAGTTGATTAACTACTATTTAAAAGGAACTGACATGAACAGCCGTGTTGTCACTGCCCATATCCCCCTCGACCTTGCCGAACAAGTTGACATGCTTGCCGCACGGCTTGACCGTCCCAAGGGGTGGATCGTTCGTCAAGCTTTAACTTCATGGGTCGAACTTGAAGCCAAGCGCCATCAACTCACTCTGGAAGGATTGGCTGATGTCGATTCCGGGCGTGTGGTCGATCATGCCTCGGTCGTCGCTTGGGCCAAAAACCTCGATCAATCGGTGTAATCTCCTTGATACTGCAATGGACAACGAGCGCCAACCGGGATTTGGTTCGGCTCTATGACTTTCTATATCCGGTTAATCCACGCGCAGCCGCCAAAATTGTGCGGCAATTGGTGGGAGCGGCGGAACAGCTTTTAACCTATCCACAGCTTGGTGAGTGCCTTACCGAATTTATTCCACGCGATGTGCGCCGCTTGATCGTTGGTGACTATGAGTTGCGCTACGAGCTAACGGACACGACGGTCAGCCTATTGCGTCTCTGGCATTGCCGGGAAGATAGATGACTCTCTCGTCGTGGCTTAAAATTAGGTAATAATGGCTCTGAAAATACGCTTGCCAGCTTGGCATAAATTGAATGATGTCCATTTTAGGCCATAAATTTTTTAGAGGGATAAGGTAAATGCCGTTAAAACCCATTCCGGTTGTTGATTTGTTTGCTGGGCCGGGTGGATTGAGCGAAGGTTTTTCCCGTCTTAAAGATGCTTCTGGAAATAGGGCGTTTGATGTTCGTGTTTCAATTGAAAAAGATCAAAACGCCTCGGAAACCCTAAAACTCCGTGCTTTTTTCAGGAGCTTTCAGGGTAAGGTTCCAGATTGTTACTATGATTACTTGCGGGGAAAAATAACCAAGGAAGAATTGGTGGCGAATGGCTTGGTAAAAGAAGAATGGAGGCGAGCAGAACATGAAGCGCACAGAGCTACGTTAGGCGAAACCCCATCCGACATTATCGATAAATGGATATTTGATGCGATTGGCAAGCATGATCCTTGGATATTGATCGGTGGTCCTCCATGCCAAGCGTATTCCTTAGTAGGACGCTCACGTAGGCGAAGTGCAGATCCCGTGGCCTTCGAACAAGATGAACGGCATTTTCTTTATAGGGAATACCTCAGGATAATCCGAAAATTTAAGCCTGCCTTATTTGTGATGGAAAATGTGAAAGGAATGCTTTCCTCGGTTCATGGAGGATCACTTATTTTTGATCGGATATTTGATGATTTATCCAGACCAGAAGTAGGTCTAGAGTACGATATTCGATCCTTTGTCAACCACAGCGAAAATCTAAAGCCGAAAGATTTTATCATTGAGGCTGAGAGATATGGCATTCCACAGAAGCGGCACAGGGTGATTCTGTTTGGGGTTCGCAGTGACTATGCAACCAAGAATAGACGGCATCGCCTTCTCATCCAGTGTGATCAGTCCGTTACCGTGCGCGAAGCCATTTCATCCATGCCTAAGCTTCGAAGCCGCTTGTCGCTAAAATCTTCCAAGCCTGACTCGTCGAAAAATTGGCTGGATGTTATTAGCAAAACACCAAAGTTCCTGAAAGATTGGAAAGACCCGCGCCGTTCCGATGTCATTAGCCTGATGACTGAAGTAATCCGCCAAACAAAATTGACGGAATACAATGTTGGTTCAAGGTTTTTTTCGGATTTAGAATGGGTTGACAATAATATGCCGATTGAGATTAACGATCTTATCAAAGATACTCGATTGCAAGGAATATGTCAGCACGAAACCAGAAGTCATATGCCAAGTGA
>CAIOOA010000307.1 GCA_903859815.1 uncultured Methylococcaceae bacterium
ATTATGCGGCGGCAGCAATTGGGCAATAATCTTGGCTTTGAATTCTTCAGGGTAGGTTGTCATCGTTTTCCTCTTGATCGCCCCCACTATAGGCTAAAAATTCTCCTTGCGGGAGGCGACATCTATCCTGACACAGGGGGAATTCACCACAAGCCGACATGCAGAAAACCAAAAAGAAAATCTCACGCAACGACGCAAAGGCGCAACGAAAAAAGCCATTCTTAGGGAGGCAAGCCCTTGATGCCAATGGGTAGGCGGTGTCGTGCGTCGGCATGGGGATTGCCGACCTACAAAAAAATCGAGGCTCGCTGCGCTCGCCTAAAGGGTAAAAGCACAAAGAAATAAGGGCTATAAATCCCTGGCAAGCCGAAAACCTAGGATGTAGTTGGCTACATCGGACGTGTAGCTGTAACGGATGGCCGAGCGGAGGCTCTGCGGAATGTAGAACCACGAACCGCCGCGAACCACCCGGCGAGAACTGGCACAAGTTGTGCTTAAAATCCACGCGCTTCCATCCGTTGGCGCACCCAGATACTTGTCGTGATAACAATCCTGAACCCACTCCCAAACATTGCCACTCATATCATATAGACCAAAAGCATTGGGTTGCTTGCCTCCGACTGGATGGGTTCTGCTGTATGAGTTACTACTAAACCAAGCAACTTTGCCCACATCATCACTACCGCAATACAGCGTATACTGCCCAGCCCTGCAAGCATATTCCCATTCAGCCTCGTTCGGCAGCCGGTAATGACTACCCGTTATCTCGTTGAGTTTTCGAATAAAGGTTTGCACCTCGTTCCATGACACATTCTCCACTGGACAATTATCCCCGCACTCCTTAAAACGAGACGGGTTGGAACCCATCACCGCTTTCCATTGCCCTTGGATAACCTCATATTTTCCTAATTTGAAAGCCGCTATATTCACCTCATGCCTAGGCTTTTCATCATCTTCAGCAAAATTATCATTTTCATCCGAACCCATCATGAAACTACCCGCCGGTATCTCGACCATTTCAGGAAAGATTGCAAAATCCTTTGAACTGACGCCGGGGTTGAGCGGGATTATCGGCTTAGTTTCATCCTTCGAGTTAATCGTTTGCAAGGCAGCGGGATGACCTTGTTCCGCCGCTTTACGATACCACGCTTGTGCAGCGGCCTTGTCTTGTTTGACACCCGTTCCGGCATCATATAATTTGCCTAAGGAATACTCGGCTTCGGCATCCCCTAAATTAGCCGCTGTGGTATACCAATTTTTTGCCTTGGTATAATCCTGCATCGTTTCATAATGCTTGCCTAAGGCTGTGATGACCGTGGGAGAATCAGCAAACACTAACTGTTCAACCGCATTCGGCAGCGTTTTTTCAGCTTCGGCATACGCCAAAACAGCCGCATTGGTCTGGCCTGTTTTGACAAGGAATTGCCCCGTAACCGCTTGTTTTGCGCCTTCTGCCAAGCTCGGAAATTCTTGATTGATCTTAGTCAAGGCCGATTGATAAACCTGTTCCTGCGTATTGTATTGCTTGGAAGCTTCGGCAATATTATTCGTTAATTGCTGGTAATAGGCTATTAAATCTTCGTCCACATGGATTCGGATATGGATATTGTCATTTTCACGCTCCTCAACACCTATATCAAAGGCATAATCGTTAGTTTTGGGAGCTTTACCCATCCATAGCATAAGGCGTAAATTAATGAGTTCATCTGGATTGATAGCCCACTTATTGTCATCTAGCAAGTTCGTATAAAAGATCGATTTTGGGAAACCAATCAGCTTAAAATTGACCCGTTCTTTGCTAATATTCTTAAAATGATACACAGGTGCTTTATTCTGTACGGATACCGATAAGATGTGTGTATTGTTTTCGATTTTATCGGCATCCACCAAACTCAGGGTTTTTGTATCAGTTGTTTTGGAGGATGTAGTTGAGTTGGGTGTAGAAACACTATCTAACTGTTCGTTAGTCAAATCAAAATCGAGCAAAGATTTCACCATAAAACCCAAACCCAGCAATATTGCCACTAGGAACGTTATGACCAAGGCAATTAACAAGTTACTCGATTTTTTTTCATCATCGACTGGTTTGGTTAGAATAAGTGGACTTTCAGGCTTAGGCAATTCATGTGGGGTGATGAAACGTGAAACCAGCTTATGGATGTTGGCCTCAAAATCACTTTGTCTCAGAGTTAAATATTGAAAATCAAAAAGTCCTTTCATGGATTTTGGGCAGTCTTGTTGAAGCTTGGTTACATCAACCGAATCCTCAAACACCGGCACGATATTTTTGTTCAAGTTTTTGGCGAACTGAAATTCGCGTCGCAACCAGTCATCTTCTTCGATGCATCGATTCAACGCCCCCGGAGTCACCAGTAACAAAAAATGCTCACGCTTTGGCACTTCGCTGAGAATTTGCTTTTCCCAATCCCCTGCACCCATATCATCGACATCAAGGAAAACTTCATAGCCTCGATACGCCAGCGCAAGCTTGACAGATCGGGCAAAATATTCCCCAATCGCATCGCGCCGATAGCTTATGAAAACGGATTTTTGACTCATCGCCAGATGTCCATTGATTGTTTGAACTGCCCCATCAAAACATTAAGATTATGGTATCAAATATTGCATACTGTTGTTACTCAGCGGACTAGGATTGGAGCGTCAAAGCTTGCTTTGACAGGCGAAGCAAGCTTCGCATTCCCTGCTCTCTTGTCAAAGCAAGCTTTGACGCTCCAATTCCAGCTTTGACGGTCTTAAGAGTTAAAGGTCTAGACATCCCTCCGCAAAAGTTGTGGAATACTTAACTTACGTCAACAAAGGGGCAAGCCATGGCTACCGTACAAGAAGAGGTTTGGGAAATACTGCGCAAACTTGCATTGAGTTCGGAGGAAACTAACCGAAGGATGCAAGAAACCGACCGTCATATGCAAGAAACTGATCGGCAGATGAAAGAAACTGACCGCAAGTTGAAAGAAGTCACCAAGGCCATAGGTCGCTTGGGCAACCGCTTGGGCGAGTTTGTCGAGGAGATGGTGCGCCCTGCCGTCGTCCGCTTGTTTCAACAACGTGGCATCGCGGTCCATCAGGTGAGTCGCGGGGTCTATGCCGAACGTGACGGTGATGCCATGGAAATCGACCTGCTGGTGGTCAACAATCTCGATGCGGTGTTGGTTGAGGTGAAAAGCGAACTGAAGGTGGACGATGTCAAGGATCATGTGTCGCGCCTAGAACGGTTCAAGAAGCTGTGTCCGCAATATGCCGGTTTCCGGGTCATGGGCGCGGTGGCGGCAATGGTCGTGCCGGAAGATGCCGCCCGTTTCGCTTACCGGCAGGGCTTGTTTGTGCTGGTGCAAAGCGGCGATTCGATGACCGTGGGCAATGATGAGGATTTCACCCCCGGTGTCTGGTAAACTGCCTCAAAAAGGATAATCCACCATGTCCACCGTCTTCCTAGGCTCTATCGCCCATCTGACAGCGAACCCTTTTGAAAACCCTAATGCCCTAGAAATCATCGAAGAGGGTGCATTATGGGTGGATGAAAATGGCAAGATCATAGAGTATGGAAAACGCTCCGATATTCTGCCTAAAGCACTCGAAGCAAGTATTGAGGATTTTAAAAATGCTTGGATAATACCCGGTTTGATCGACGGGCATATCCACTTCCCCCAGTATTTCGCCACCGCCGCCTATGGTGGGCAATTACTGGATTGGCTGGTGCAATCAATACTCCCGGCAGAAACCGCATTGGCAAACCCCACCTTTGCCCATGATGCAGCCCATCGGTTTGTCAAACATTTACTGTCTTGCGGAACAACCACGGCCTTGGTGTTTGGATCACAGTTTCATCATGCCAATGTATCTTTATTTAACGCGGCAAAAGAATATGGCTTGCGCTTGATTGCCGGGGCGACTTTGATGGATAGTCCCGGTGAGGGTATCCCGGATAGTTTGCTGCAAACTCCACAACAAGCACTTGCCGATGCCGAAAGTCTGATAAGCTTTTGCAGCAACGAACCTCTGCTGCATTACGCCATTACCCCACGTTATGCGCTGTCTTGCTCGGACGGGATGATGCAGGTGTGTCGGGGGTTGCTGCACGACCATCCTGAAACCTATCTGCAAACCCATATCAACGAAAACGATGGCGAAATCCAAGCCGTGATGGGTCATTTCAAGCAACACAGGGATTATCTCGATGTTTACGATCATTACGGTTTGGTCACGGAACGCACGGTGTTGGCTCACAGCATCCACACGACTGACCGGGAACTGGCTCGCATTGCCCAAGCCGGTTGCGCGGTCTGTCATTGTCCGTCCAGCAATTTGTATTTGGGCAGTGGCTTATTTCCGTTGACCCGTCATATTGATAAGGGCATCAATATTGTTTTGGGAACTGACATTGGCGCTGGAACCAGCTTCTCGATTTGGCGCAACCTTTCTGACGCTTATAAAATCCAACAACTGCAAAGGCTTAGCCTGGATGCCGCGCATTTGTTATACTTAGCCACCTTGGGCGGAGCCAAAGCCCTGCGGCTAGACCATGAAACCGGCAATTTTGCTACAGGCAAGAGCGCGGATTTCTTCGTGTTGAACCCGCTTAAGGACAACTACCTTGGCGAGCGTTTAAGCCACTGTGACAGCCTGAAGCAGCAACTGTTTTGCCTGCTGCACTTGGCTTCTGAAAGGCACATTGAGGCGACTGTTGTTGGCGGTCGGCGGGTTTATGGGATGTAAATTAGTGACGTGCACGAAAACTGGATATGTTTGAATTTTATGGGGAGTTCAAGGCTTGCCTTGTTTGAACATGCCCTCGCAGAGCAAGCCTTGCACTCCTGCATTGCTTTTAATGGCACACGAGGAACGGCAAGGCACAACTTTTATTGACTAAAGCCTTGTCATCGCCTCTAGGGTCAACTATAATTAGCGGCTTTTATAAGAATGCAAGTTTTGGAGCGTAATTAGCATGAAAACCTTCAGCGCAAAGCCAGCCGAAGTTAAACGCGACTGGTACATAGTCGATGCCGCTGGCAAGACGCTCGGTCGTCTCTCAACTGAGCTGGCTCGCCGTCTGCGCGGAAAGCACAAGGCTGAGTACACCCCCCATGTGGACACCGGCGATTACATCATTGTCATCAACGCGGAAAAAGTCCATGTGACGGGTAACAAGGAACAAGATAAAATTTATTATCACCATACCGGCTATATCGGCAACATGAAATCGGCAAGCTTGGGCAAGTTGCGTCAAACTTATCCAGAGCGGATCATTGAAACTGCCGTCAAAGGCATGTTACCCAAGAACCCGTTAGGACGCGCCATGTTCAAGAAGCTCAAGGTCTACGCGGGCGATAAGCATGGTCACCAAGCGCAGCAGCCAAAATTGCTGGAAATCTAAATTCAAATAGTCAGGTCTATCATGGCACAAACGCAGAATTATGGTACGGGTCGCCGCAAATGCGCAATAGCTCGCGTGTATGCGAAAGTCGGCACGGGCAAGATTGTCATCAACAATAAATTACTGGACGATTATTTCGGCAGAAAAACTGACCGTATGATTGTCAAGCAACCGCTGGTACTCACCGAGTTGGGCGACAAATTGGATATTTCCGTCAGCGTCGTCGGTGGCGGTCCTTCAGGACAAGCCGGTGCGATTCGCCACGGTTTGACTCGTGCATTGATGGAGTATGACGAAACCCTGCGCCCTGCATTGAGAAAGGCTGGTTACGTGACTCGCGATGCCCGTGAAGTCGAACGTAAAAAGGTCGGTCTGCACAAAGCAAGACGCCGTCCTCAGTACTCCAAGCGTTAATTTTCTGTCGTTTTTGGCCTTCAATTAGGCCAAAGGCGCATTGAAGAATGATGCATTGGGGGATCGTCTAGCGGTAGGACTACGGTCTCTGACACCGTCAACTCTGGTTCGAATCCAGGTCCCCCAGCCATTTATAAAAGGGTTACAGCGAAAGCCGTAGCCCTTTGTTTTTTTGGTCAGTATGGGGGTTCATAGTGATGTTGAAAAAATGGTTTTCCAATCGCCGCTGCAATATGGCATTCATAGCGTTTCTAGTTCTCGCCAACTCTGTGGCGTTTGCTGGTATCCGCCTATCTGATGGTGACTTGCTTATGGAGGGTGACAGTTATTTGAAGCTGTCAAAATTAGGCAAGCCCGCTGGAGTGCAAAGCTATGACGTAGGAGACAAATATACGGGTTTTGTTAAAGTCTATGAGTATAGCTACGAGAAAGATGGTGGTATCTATGTAGTGACAGTGATAAATGGGAAGGTGACTAATATTACTTGGAGCAGATAAGAGCACTCCTCACCAGTTAGCAGTGCACCCTATTCTGCCTTCAACTTCTCCCAGTACTGAGTATAAATCGTGATGGCTTCGCCAATGTCAGTCTGATATTCGCCTTTGGAGAGTATCTCATCGCTGGGGTATATCGTCATATTATCACGCACTTTTGGGTCTAAGTGCTTGAGTGCTTCGAGGTTAGGTGTGGCGGACCCGACTTTTTCGCTGATGGCTTGGGCAATATCGGGGCGCAACAAAAAATCAATCAAGCGATGGGCTAATTCCACATGGGGTGCATTTTTCGGGATGATGAGACTATCCATCCAAATAATGACACCTTCTTTCGGGTAAACATATTGAAACGACGGTTGTTCCCGTCGAATTCGGTTTGCCGCGCCATTCCAGACCACGCCAGCATCGGCTTCGCCAGTCATGAATAACACGTCCGCTGCGTCAGAATTGAACAATCGGACATTGGGCAGTAGTTTTTTCAGCAATTCATAGGCTTGACGTATGTGTTCCGGGTCGGTGTTGTTGCCGGAATAACCCAGTACGATCAAGGCGACATGAAACACTTCGCGCATGTCATTGGGCAATAATAGCCGGTCAACGAACATCGGTTTCCATAAATCGGCCCAAGCTTGAAGGTCTTGTGGTTTGAATTTATCGGTATCCAGCCCTATGCCAGTGGTTCCCCACAAATAAGGGATGCTATACTGGTTTTCGGGGTCAAATGGCTTGTCGAGTTGACGAGTATCGAGGTTTTTATAGTTAGGCAGCTTGGTTTTGTCGATTGCATGTAACATGCCCTCCCTGCGCATTTTATCGACAAAATAGGTCGAGGGCATCGCCAAATCATAACCGCCACTATTCAGTAGTTTGAGCTTTGCATACATGGATTCATTACTGTCATAACTAGTATAGCGGACGGCGATACCCGTTTCTTGGGTGAACTGGTCAAGTATTTCCGGCATCAGATAATCCGACCAGCCAAATAGTCGAATTTCCTGAACTTCCCCGCTAGCGATAGCGCCATAGAAACATAGCAATAAGCTGCTGATTATTTTCAAAATACAGGGTAGGGGCGATTTCATTTGCCCAAAAGTGGAAAAAGCCGGCCTGAGCGGGATGTGTTGGGATGGAATCATTGGGGCTTCCGTTGCAATAAGTATTGCGCACTAATGACCACGCCTAAGGAAACGGCAAATAGCAAAGTCGCCAAGGCATTCACTTCTGGCTTAACCCCTAGGCGAACCATGGAGTAAATTTTCAACGGCAACACTTCAAACTCCGGTCCGGTGACAAAGAAACTCACCACGACATCATCCAAGGACAGGGTAAAACTCAACAACCAACCGGCCATGATGGCAGGCATCGCCAAGGGCAAAACGATTTGGCGTATTGCTTGCCACTCACTAGCGCCCAAATCCGACGCGGCTTCAATCAAATGCCGGTCGAAACCTTCCAAGCGGGACAGCACGGTAATCGTGACGAAAGGGAGGCAGAATGTTGTGTGCGACAACAATAAAGTCCAAAAGCCTAGGTTGACATGCACGGCGATAAACAATACCAGTAGCGAAACCGCCATGACGATGTCGGGCGACATCAGCGTGACAAACAACAAACCTTGCAACAGCTTACGGCCTTTGAAGCGGTAACGGTAAAGGCCCACCGCACCCAAAGTTCCGACCGCACAAGCCAAGCTGGCGGCAAGGCTTGCCACGAGCAGCGAATTCATGGCAGCCTCTAGCAGCGTGTCATCGGTGGCAAGGCTGCGATACCAGTCCAAGCTGAAAGCCTCCCAACGGATACTGTATTTGGATGAATTGAACGAATACAGCACCAGCACCGCCATGGGCAGATAAAGGAATCCAAAAATCAACGCCATATAGCCAGATTTGAATTTTGCCATTTAATGGTTTTCCTCTGCGCTAAATTGTTTCAGGCTATAGGCATAAGCAGATAAGAACAGCAACAGCAAGCCAATCAATACGATGCTGGCGGCTGCACCAAACGGCCAGTCACGGGCATCTAGGAACTGGTCTTTGAGAAAATTGCCCACCAGCAAATCACGCGAGCCGCCTAATACATCGGCGATGAAGAATAAACCCAAGGCCGGCATGAACACCAATAAGCACCCCGCGATGATGCCCGGCAAGGTCAATGGCAAAGTCACATGCCAAAACCGCCGCCAACGGCCCGCGCCTAGGTCGGCGGCGGCTTCGACTAAGCGACGATCCAATTTTTCGATGGCGCTGTACAAGGGCAAAATCATGAACGGCAATAAGATGTAAACCATGCCGATCAGCACAGCAGAACCGGTGTAAAGCAAACGGATTGGCTCATCAATCAGGCCAAGGGCAATGAGTGTGTTATTCATTAAGCCCTTGGCTGCCAATAACGAACGTATCGCGTAGGTGCGTATCAGCGAATTGGTCCAAAATGGGACGATAACGAGGGTCAACAACACCGGGCGCAAGCTAGGCCGAAACTGTGCCAAGAAATAGGCGAAGGGATAGCCCAACCCTAGACAAACCATCGTTGTCAACAAAGCCAGCCCTAATGAATGGGCGAACACCCGCAAATAAATGGGATCAAGCAAACGCAGATAATTGTCGAAACTCGGCGCAAACTTGATGAAGCCGCTTTCGTCACGGCCCAAGAAACTGGCGACCAGCACCAGCAGATTGGGAACCAGCACAAAAACCGCCAACCAGACCGATAGCAGCAAGATGATGGAGGTTTTAAAAAGGTTAGCGTTTCTCATCTTTACCATTTGAATTTATCATTGGTTTAGGCAGCTTTTTTTGTTTGAGGCGACGCTGCACCCATTCTTTATATTTTTCAGGTTCAGGTGGATTTTTTAACCTATGCCGTAATTGATTACAAAATAAACAAGCCGCAACAATATTGGATTTAGAGTTTCCTCCACCGTCCTTGCGGGCTTGCAGATGTTCGGCAGTGCATTGGAAAAGCTTGGCTTGCTTTTGTTTTATGCCGTATTTCGAGGAAATTTCTTGTGGATTGTTTGTCCACATCGGCATTTTGCAATAGTAGCAAAGGCCAGCTTGGTGGGAATAAGCGGAAGAACGAAGAGTTGTGATTTTGCCACTCATAAGAAATACACGAAACAATAGAAAGGAACCCACTCACTACATCAGTAGTTGAGACCGGAACCAGTTGATTTTAAAATCAAACTGGTAATGCAGACTACATCAGTATCTGCAAATCCCCTTAAATCCGAATTTATCGGGTATTTAAGGGAAACCGTTCACCACTTAGGTGGTGACGCGGGAACCAGCCGGGCGTTTCGTGCTGGCTAAACTACCGGCAGACAGTTTTACTGTTCTGTGGCATTCCTTGTTGAGAAGTTTCACATGGCTCTCTAAAAGCTCTAGGGAACAAAATCTATGAAACAAGGCTAAGGTCGATTTATATCGGGTCACTTAGCAAAAAGTCATTCAATCATTGAATGCTTGTGGTGAATTTATACACCAGTTAAATCGAAATATGCAAGAAAATTTTACCTAACCATTATTTTTCAACACCCTCTCCCTTCCCCCCACCCAACTCAATCCAACCCGCTGGCCGACTTGGAAATCTAGCGCGTGTTCCTCTTGGTCGAAAAACTCACTGGCGAACAAGCGCTTGCCACTGTCCAATTCGACGACACAATCCAAGGTCATGCCTTTGTAGATTTGTTCGACGAGTTGCCCGCGTAGCCTTGCGGACGGGTCGGACGGGTCAACCAAGTGCAAATCTTCGGGGCGTAGCAACACATTGAAACGTTCGCCGACGCGGAATGTATGGGTTTGGCGTAATACGCAATCCAAGCCTTCCACTTTGGCTGCCAACGAAGTTGCGTCAAGCCGATGAGTGATGACACCTTCCAACAAATTGCTTTCACCGACAAACTGGGCGACAAACAGGCTGGCGGGTTTCTCGTAGATTTCACGTGGGCCGCCGATTTGCTCGATCCTACCGTCTCGCATGACCACCACCCGGTCGGACATGGACAGAGCTTCTTCTTGGTCATGGGTGACAAACACAAACGTAATGCCCACCGAGCGTTGCAAGGTTTTCAAGGTCATTTGCATAGACTTGCGGAGCTTGGAGTCCAAGGCACTGAGCGGTTCGTCCAATAGCAATACACGAGGCCGGTTGACCAAAGCCCGAGCCAAAGCCACCCGCTGCTGTTGTCCGCCTGACAATTGACGTGGCTTGCGAGTCCCAAACTCTGGCAAATCCACCGCAGCCAGCGCTTGTTCCACCCGTTCCCGAAGGTTCATGCTTGGGATTCTTTTCATCCTTAAACCGAAGGCAACATTGTCGAACACGCTTAAATGAGGGAATAACGCATAACTTTGGAAGACGGTGTTGACGTTGCGCTGGTCGGGCGGCAGAGCATTGACTCGTTCCCCGTCTAGCAAGATTTCTCCAGAATCTGGCCGTTCAAAGCCCGCCAATAGGCGCAGCAAAGTCGTTTTGCCACAGCCGGAAGGGCCGAGCAAGGTTAAAAATTCACCTTCAGCAATGGTCAAATCCAAATTGCGCAAGACGGTATTCGCGCCGTATGTTTTGGTGATGGCTAGGAATTCTACAACAGGCTTCATGATGAGTTTTGAGATAGCTTGGAAGGGGGATTATAAGCCACCATAGCCAATTTTCCGCATTAACTTGCCCTTTGTGTGAATGTCTCGTTTAGAAAGCTTGGCACTGAGTTAAAATATAACCCCTCGGGTTCACCTTTATCCCTTTGACTCTAGGGTGTGTCCCTCCAAACCGTTTTCATCATTACCGGAGCGTCTATACGCATGAAAACAATAAAAATATTATTGGTTGTATTGAACATTTTATTTCTGGCCCCGTCCAATGCCATCGCCGAAACCAGTGCCTTGGAGCAGGCAAACAAGCTCAATGAGGAATGGGAAGTGATCTTCTACTCTCTGCCGAGCAACCAACAAGCAGATCGTTTCAAAGCGCTATTGCCGCGTATTCGGGAGTTGCAGGCAAAATATCCCAACCGTGCCGAACCGCAGATTATTGAGGCCGTCACCCTATGCACCTTGGTTGCCGCCGAATGGAGTTTTAGCGCTTTAAGCGATATTGAAAAGGCAAAGGAATTGCTGATAAAAGCGATTGCTTTAGACCCCAATGCCATGGAAGGGGCGGCTTATATCGCTTTAGGCAATCTTTACTACCGACTCCCGGGCTGGCCGATTTCATTTGGCGATGACGATTTGGCTAGGCAAAATTTAGAAACCGCAGTGAAACTTTTTCCCAACGAAGTGGATACCAATTATTTCATGGGGGATTATTGGCTAGGCGAAGAAGAATACGAAAAGGCATTGCCCTATCTGGAAAAGGCAGAAAAATCTGAGATTCGCTCACACCATTCCTTGTCTGACGGCCATACATTAGCCGAAACCCGCAAAGCCTTGGAAGCGGCTAGGAAACACGAAAGCAGCAGAAGCAGTTTTTTTTCCGACATTGTGCCGTCATTTTTCAAGCAATAGTCCGACTAATTTGTCGATAATTCAATCTAATGGAGTCGCAGGCAGAAACAATCCATGGCCTATGACATAATGCAAGCCAAGAAAACGCCAACCTAAGCTTTAGCCGGATAAAACCTAACCCAAGTGATCTACGACCTTCATACCCATTCCACCGCCTCCGACGGCGCTTACACCCCGGCTGTACTGGTGCGTCATGCCTATGAAGCGGGGGTCACGCATTTAGCCTTGACCGACCATGATTGCACTGACGGCTTGGTTGAGGCTCAAACCGAAGCATCCCAGTGTGGGCTTACCCTGATTCCTGCCGTGGAAATATCCACTACTTGGCATGGCAAATCCGTGCATATTGTCGGCTTGAGGATAGACCCAGACAACCCCGAATTAAAATGTGGTTTGGCTCGCTTGCAAGCCCAGCGCTTATCTAGGGCCGAGGAAATGGGCCGCAATCTGGCAAAAAAAGGGATAGAGGGCGGTTTTGAGGCCGCTAGGGAGTTGGCCGGGCTGGGCATGATCACCCGCACCCACTTCGCCAAGTTTCTCGCCAACCAAGGCTTGGCCGCTTCAGTCAGGGCTGTGTTCGACCACTATCTGGTTCAAGGCAAGCCCGGTTATGTGCATACCGAGTGGGCCGGATTGGAGGAGGCTGTCGGCTGGATCAAGAACGCGGGGGGAGTGGCCGTGGTCGCCCACCCGCAACGTTATAAGCTGACGGGCAGTTGGTTGCGTCGCTTGCTCACCGAATTTAAGGCGAGTGGGGGCGAAGCACTGGAAGTGGTTGCCGGCACATCCAATTTAGGCGATATACAATCCTCGGCCTCGGCTGCCCGCCGTCATGAATTATTGGCTTCGGTGGGTTCGGATTTTCATAGCCCCGAACATTCTTGGTTGAAATTAGGCCGCTTGCCCGAATTGCCCGGAGACTTGACCCCGGTTTGGAGTCTTTGGAATGACTGACACTCTCACCCGCTGCGCATGGTGCTGCCGGACGGAAGAAGAGAGGGTTTATCACGATCTGGAATGGGGAGTGCCATTGCACGATGATCAAAAACTATTTGAATTTATTGTGCTGGAAGGAGCGCAAGCGGGTTTAAGCTGGGCCACCATACTGAAAAGGCGCGAAGGCTACCGCATAGCGTTTGACGGGTTTGTGGTCGAAACCGTTGCTCATTATTCTGAGGGCAAAGTGCGCGAATTGATGGAAAACCCCGGCATCATTCGCAACCGCCTGAAGATTGAGTCAGCCATCGGCAATGCACGGGCATTTCTATCGATACAGCAAGAATTCGGCAGCTTCGATGCCTATATGTGGCGATTCGTCAATGGCAAACCCATCCAAAATGCGTGGCGCGATTATAGCGAAGCACCCCCGCAAACCAAGGAATCGGAGGCGATGAGCAAAGATTTGAAGAAGCGCGGATTCAAGTTTGTCGGGCCGACGATCTGCTATGCGCACATGCAAGCAGTGGGCATGGTCAATGACCATGCGGTGGACTGTTTCCGCTGGCGGGAGTTGGGTGGTGGATGATCAGGCTACTTGCTTTCGCAACCCAAATAAGCCCCAGCCAATTGAAATCAGATTTAGCTATGCATTAACTGCAAAAATCTCTTACAATCAAGTTCATTGAACATCAAAAATAGACTTTGCAACTTGATTGCACCGTCCCATCCCCATCAGATGAGTCAACCCTAATAACTCTATAGAGAATGAACCGGAAAAAACTTTTACTGATTGTTTCTCTGTTAATTGCCAGCAAGCCGATTACCGCTGTGCAGATAGACCCGCAACCAGTCGGGATACGCCAAATGGGTATGATCTACGAGCATGGTCGTGGCGTGAAGCAAGATATGAAACTGGCCTACCGCCTTTATTGCAAGTCAGCCCTGATGGGCGATGCCATTTCCGCCTATAACATCGGCTTTATGTACTTCAATGGGCGAGGTTTGCCCCGACATCATGGCTTGGCTGCCTATTGGTTTAGAAAAGCGGCAGAGGCGGGGGATGAATTTTCCAAGCGCATGGCTTATCGGTTTCGCGATGTCGTTGCTACGGTGGATGCATCCTGCCAACCCGAGTTGCCACCGGCCCCCAGCCTTAAATCCACTGAGGTTCCAAACCCCAATCGGGACATTGTCGCCGCATGGGTAAACCAAATTGCCCCCGTGTATTCAATCGACCCGGCTTTGGTCATGGCCGTCATTCAGGCTGAGTCAGCCTATAACCCCGGTGCGCTTTCCCCTAAAAAGGCCCAAGGCTTGATGCAATTGATCCCCGCCACGGCGAAGCGATTCGGTGTCAAAGACCCATGGAACCCGCTGGAAAATATCAAAGGGGGGGTCGCATATCTGAGTTGGCTGTTGCGGCATTTTGACGGTAACGTGGAATGGACCTTGGCCGCTTATAACGCGGGGGAAAATGCTGTGGACCGCCATCGCGGTGTGCCGCCTTACCAAGAAACTCAAGCCTATGTCAAAAAAATACTCGCCCATTATCCGAAAACCACCCATCCAATACCTCCTTTGCCATTGGAGCGCCCAACCGATGCAGGGTAGACATTTGCTTGGGATGAACAATTTAGCTCAACTCGCTATGCCATCATGCAGCCTGATTTAGAGAAACCTGGCATGGGTATGGATCAGCTAGTCCTCATCACCCTGACAGTGCCACCTTCCGTGGAGGAAAGCATGGTGGACTGGCTGCTTCAATTCAATGACCATTCAGGCTTCACCAGCCATCGGGCGAACGGTCATTCCAGTCGGCTAGAAGGGCTTAACATTGCTGAACAGGTTGCAGGCAGAAAAGAACAAATCCGTTTTCAAATGCATCTATCAGCCAATGACTTGCCACGATTGATGGATACGCTGAATAAGGATTTTAGTGGGGTGGGGTTGCATTATTGGATTACCCCGCTGATTGATGCAGGGCACATTTGACTGCAAGCCACTCCCTTGAAAAACCTAGCATCTCAAGACGGCGAATTGTTTTATCTGGCAAATTTCTTGCCGCCGGATCGTGCCTTGGAATGTTTTGCCCGCCTAAGGACTGAACTGAAGTGGCAGCAGGAGATAGCCACTATTGTTGGTCGGCGCGTCCCCGTCCCCCGCATGGTATGCTGGTATGGTGACGAAGGCGCGGTCTACCAATATTCCGGCTTGACACATTTTCCACAGCCTTGGACAGATACGCTGATTGACCTCAAACAATCTATTGAGAACGCTTGTGGGCAGCCATTTAATAGCGTTTTGGGCAATCTCTACCGAGACGGGCAGGATTCCATGGGTTGGCATTCAGATCAAGAAAAAGTCCTTGGGACTAATCCCTATATCGCCTCATTGAGCTTAGGTGCTACTAGGCTGTTTAAGATTCGCCACAACAAGACGGCTGAAACCGTGGAGATAAACCTTGCCGGCGGTAGCCTGTTATTGATGGGCGGTAGCCTGCAACATCACTGGCGGCATTGCATTCCGAAAACGCAGCAACCCATCACCGCCCGCATCAACCTCACTTTCAGGAATATCATCAGCCTGACGCACAATTAATGATGATCTCAACAGACGCACTACATTTGACCTAATAATATGGGAAGCGACCAAGAACTAATTTGCCAAGTCGACGAGAATGACCATATCGTCGGACCCTGCCTTCGTGGTGAAGCGCATAAACTGGGTTTACGCCACCGTTCCGTGCATATCCTTGTGTTCAATTCCGAGGGCGAGTTGTATCTGCAAAAGCGCTCAAGCACCAAAGATGTCAATCCAGGGCTTTGGGACACCTCCGCCGCCGGTCATGTGGATTTTGGCGAGAGTTATGAGGAATCCGCTCGCCGGGAACTGATGGAGGAGTTGGGTATAGATTATTCAGAGCCATTGGAACCTCTATTTAAAATGGAGGCCAGCGCCGACACCGGTTGGGAATTCATCCAAGTGTACCAACTGACCTATGACGGGGTGCTGCAACCGGAACCCAATGAAATTATCGATGGACGATGGTTTGGTTTGACCGAATTGCAGACTTGGATTGCCCATGGTGGGGAGGGCCTTACCCCATCTTTCCAAATATTGTGGTCACGGTTTTGTGGGATTTGATATAAACCCAGTCAAACTAACGCATTAACCCTTGGGAAATTCGCCATCTCCCATGCCAACATGACCCGCTTGCGGACTTTCCCACAGCCATAATTACCAATCACACCCGTCTCACGAATTACCCGATGGCAAGGTATTACATAAGCCAGTGGGTTTTGCCCCACCGCCGTCCCCACTGCACGGGCGGCTTTGGGGTTTTTGATTTTTGTAGCTAGGCTTCCATAGCTGACGAGCGTTCCGGGCTGGATTTGCAATAAAGCCCGCCACACTTGGATTTGAAATGGGGTGCCTTTGACATAAGCTTGGCGTCGGTGTACGTCGTTGGGATGCTGAAATATGATGCCAACCAACCGGGAGGCAAAGCTGTCGTCACGTTGGAATATTGCTTTCGGCCAATTCCCCACCATCCAGGCCCATTTAACCGCGTCTTCGGCAGGCTCACCAAATGATAGATGGCAGATGCCACGCGGGCATTCCCCAATCAAACACCTTCCAAACGGGCTGTCGGCAAAGCCGGCGGTAATCGTCCAGTCTTCACCCGCCACAGTTAATTGACCGGGCGAGGCTGCTTCCAGCTTCAAGCATAGATTTTGCCACTGGCTAGGACCCTCTGAAGGCTCGAAGTCCAACGCAGCATCCAAATACCTGTTTCCCTCGCCCAACAATGCCTTGGCATTGGATAGCGTGAGGCAGGGCAAAATATCTTTGGGCGTGATCCCCGCCCAAACCGAAAACAGCCTGTGGAAATCGACTTGGCTCAAGCCTGCATAGTCCGCCAAATTGGGTTGTTCGGCATGGGATTCAGTAAGGGACTGGATAACCTGAGCAATGCGGTTGTAATCATTCATGAGTCCCCCTGCCACGAAAGGCATTTAGAAAAGATTGCCAATTGCAGGCCATTGGTTTGGTAGAATGGGAATGTGGCGTTGGTTAAGGTGAAAGATTAACTTTGGCGAAACCGTGTACTCATAGATTAGGTTTAAAGGTATAGTTGTTTCCATTCAAAAGTTTGGAAGTCAGTCTAAATTTACAGATTTTTGAAGAAATCTTTATGTTTTCCAGCCATTAATTCAATTTTTTGGATTTCCCTATTAACAACTGCCCCACACTTGTGCGCCAGAAAATCATGATAATTGAGTAATATACAAAATTTAATTGGTTTGAATAAGATAATTACCTTCCCTTCGCCAATTTTATTCAAATCTTTTTGGGTAAGATTTTCGCTAGTAGCGATATGAACAGAACAAATTAAATTCATCCCAATGTTTATTACTAATGAAATAAAGTTTTCAATTGGAACAATAATCAAAGTTACAGCATTTTCAAGGCCAGTTGATGATTTGAATTTACTATCATATACATTAGATAAAATAGGCACGCCTCTAATATTAGTTGGTGGATCGTTTTCTTTGAGCCAAAGTGTTTTATTTAATTCATTTGCATAAAGCGTTTCAAGAGATTTAAGTCCAAATAAAGCGTATGCAATTCCAATACTTATCTTTGCCAAAAAACGAAAATCAAATTTTGTGTAGACATTTAGCTGATGATGTCGATCATTGATTCCTGAGCAAACATCGTTAAAAAAATCGATACGCTTTTGGTCAGTTATATCCGGTTTAGAAAAACCAATATCGCTTGGGTTTGCACCACTAACGTATGTGCACATTATTTTTTTAACTTTTCTACGATCTTTGAATGCATCAGAAAACGTTAGCCAAGATAACTGTGGGAATTTCTGGGAACGTTCAGAGAATAGAAAATACGCACGGGTTTCGATTGTTTTCGCAGTTCTTGGGTTTCCACCCATATACCAGTAAAGACGATTATCATTTGGTCGTAACCAATAAATTTGTTCGCCCAATGAACCTAGCCAAGCTTCGCAGATTTCTGACTCCTCTTTCATATCTGGTGGTTTCAAATCAGATGGCCCCATACACAACAAAGGTAGGCCAATTGGATTATTAGTGTCAAAAAATGCAAAAAACATTTCTGTCAAGGCACTATACACTGCAAAGTTTTTTTTAAATCCAGCATCAACAAAAAGACCAAGGTTACTGTTGCATTTATCGCATACCGCTTTAATTTTATATAAATCAGGTGCATAAGCACCACCTAAGAATTTTGGAATTACATGTTCAAGAGTAAAATCATCATCACGCTTGATTTCTCTACAATATATACATGTTTTCATTTGAAGTACTATTTAATTGATTGTGTAAATCTGTTAGATTCATCTTTGAACCACAAAAGTCTATGCAAGTAGAATATTAAATGTGCATGTTTAAAATAGGTTAACAAGCCATCATTGAAAATCCATCGTTCCACCTCCACGGTTCATCGATCAACTTCACAGATGCACTCTTGAAGTTTTGTGGATCATCGATTTACCTAAAAGGTCTATAAAATAAGCTTTCAGATACATCCATGAACCTTTAAGCCACATCTTTCCATTGAAAAGATACGTCACTAAATCTTAGGATTATACCGATTGACCTTTTTAATGGCTAGTTCCATTGATGACATTAGAATTCGCTTAGGCTAGATCATCCGAGCTACAAACATTTGCTTAATTAGCTAACTTGTCCCGACCAATACCTTTCACTAAATATCTCCTCCATCATCCACGAACAAGTCCCAAGGAATATATTCAATCCCTTCCCTGAAACCGCTAATGTCTAGGGTTTACTCTGCCAATCAACATGACAATTATGCTGCCTCATCTTCAAGAAAATCCCGATCTATTCGTTTATGATTCACTAACAAAGTACTGACCGTGCGTTCAGAGACTTGAAAATGGTGCGCCGCATCATCTATTGCTTCAGATGAATAATCACCGTTTAGGTTTTCGTCCAATGCCTCGAAAGGACATAGGAGTTCCGCAGCGAATGCACGTTGCAATTTTTGCCGATAAGTATAGGATTTGCTAGCTAGTGATAAAGGTTCACTTAACCCACTAGAAAGATAGTCGCCGAGTAAACGGGCAAGATCGAATCGCCGATTAGTTTCCCATCGTGAACGAAGCACAGTACGACAGACACCATCATTCTCGCTTTCAAGGCTAAAGGAAAGCCCTATATTTTGATTTGATGATTTTGGATTAATGATTTCTTCCGAAACTCCGCATAATTCGGAAAGTTGGTTATTAGTGATGGGGTTATTTCCTAGTCGTTGTTGTTCGCGTAACTTATTAGCCACCAAGTAACCACGCTTCCAAGCCGGCAATTCCTCGCAAGGCGGTAAATCATCAATGGTAAGCCTAACCCTATCTCCAAGCTTAGTCTCACTTCCAAGTTTTCTTGCCAAATCTCGGATTTCACTGGCTGTCGTGACGTGATTTCCCGAAATTTGGGCAGCCGCCAACTCATGAACGGCGTCTGTTCCAACAATGCTTGCATCCATTAGCAGTTGCTCGATTTGTTCTGGATTTCCTTGGTCAGGGTCTATGCCAAGTAACGCCTCAATTCGCCGTCTTGCAGAGAGATTTGGATCTGCCCGTTCGTCACAAACATCCGCCCATATTCGATCAAAATTTGTCTCAGAAATATTGCCCTCCCGTAACTTTCCCTGCACTTGGCCCATGAAACTATCCACTGCTGCCTCAAAAATACGCGACGGCAAAACCACTGTATGTTTGGCAGTGAAACGAAAGGCTGCGAATCCTTGTGGGCATGTCGGGTTTGCTATCACAACTGTCCTTTCTCGATCTGAGTAAACAGTAATATTCGGCCACAAATAGCCCTCACCGACGGTTGAAAGTCGATGAGCGAATGCCCAATCATTTGATGGATGATCGTATCTAGGCTCGACAGTTAGTCGCCACCAGTTCCAAGCCAACCATTCTGCGAGTGGGTACCCGGATACCAATGGGCCTTGACGACTACAATTAATAAATCCGTCAAAACCCTCTGCCATCGCTACAGTATTATTTTTTATGGAAAGCAAACCAAAGCAAGCACATTCTTCAGCAGAACCTTCCAAAAGGTGCCTCCATTGCATTTCGATACTAAAATTCACGTTCATCGTTGTTTCCATTCATATAGTACAACATCACGCATATTTTTCTCCGTCGCTTCGTCCAAACGGTAACCATGATAACCATCATTTCCAGTTTTTGCTTCATAAACTTCGCCCTTTTCATCAACTGCCCAAACAAATTTTGGCAAGCCAATTTCATCGCGACAAATACTTACCATGCATTTGCGAACTCCTGAGATGAATAGCCTTTGCGCTTCTTCTAGCGAGATGGATCGCAGGTCATCACAAAGCGACCCGTTGGGTCTTGGGTTAGTCTGTGGATGAAACCTGTAGTTGGAAGGAAAGCGTTTATGCTTTGCGCTGCCTACATAACGTGAATTTCTCAGCAATATATCCTGTTCTTCCAAACTAAGTGAATTTTGCTGTGCAATCCTGCGCCTTGGATCATTAGATTGGCGCTTACCTAAGCGGTTTGTCATGTTCTTTCAGCCCGCGTTTTGCCATGCTGGGGTCTGGTTCCCACGCCAAAGCGCGGGAACCAAAGTGGGAATTTAGTGACTCACCGCCACCTTGCCGCCTTTCTTCTGTCCAATGGCTTTCAACAGTTCGACAAACCAAGGCGTGTCGATGTCAAACGGCTTGCCGCCTTTGATGCGGGGGAATTCAATGGCGCGGAGGATGTTGCCATTGTCTTCGTCATGGCCGATCACGCCGGGCTCGCGGCGCAGGGCGCACTCCACCGCCAAATCCGTGCAGGATTTGATTAGGCGAATGTCTTCGATATTGGACGCGGAAGCACGGGCATAGTAGCCGGATTTCTGCACCAAGGTTTTTTCCGCACCGAGCATTTGCGCGAACTGCTCGCCAAACCATTTGCCGGGGTTGACGGCATCGAGCTTGATGTGTCCAAATGCATCACGCGGCACTTCTTGGCCTTTGGCTTGCATTTCGGCAACAATCGCTTCCACGCCTGCGCCTTCGGAGATGAAAATGTTCACGTTGTCGACAGTGTCCATGACTTTACGCAGACGTTCCGCCTCGGCGGCGAGGTCGATTTCCATTTCCGGTACAAACACGGCATGAATTTCATAGCTTTCGCGGGTCAGTCCCAGTCCGGGCAACCATTCTTCCCGATCCAGCAGTTTGCGGTATTCCGATGCGGTGGCGGCGGTCAACCAACCACAGTTGCGGCCCATAACTTCGTGTACGATCAACATGCGCGGATTGGAATTGTTTTCCGCAACAGCATTGCGGAAATAACGTGCGCCTTGTTCGGCGGCGGTCCAAGCACCCAGAGACTGCTTGATGGGGAACACGTCGTTGTCCACCGTTTTCGGCAAGCCGATCACGGTCAAGCCATAATTGTTTTTTTGCAGGAATGCCGCCAAATCGGCAGCGGCAGTGTTGGTATCGTCCCCGCCGATGGTGTGCAGAATGTCCACGCCGTCTTTAATCAATTGGTCGGCGGCGACTTTCTGCGGGTCTTGGCCTTCCTTGACCAATCCGCGCTTGATGCAGTCTTTGACATTGGTTAGCTTGACGCGGCTATTGCCGATGGGCGACCCACCGAATTTATGCATCAAGCCGGCCTTGGCGCGGATTTCCGGGGTGACCGGATAGGAATCGCCGAGCAACAAGCCCTTGTAACCACTGCGATAGCAGATGATTTCGATGCTAGGGTCAATCTCGTTGTAGCGTTCGATGAGCCCGCCAACAGCAGAGCTAAGGCAAGGGGCCAAGCCACCGGCGGTGAGGATTGCGACTTTCTTTGGTTTACTCATGGTATGTGTCTTTGTTTTGTGGTTTGATTGAAGGGATGGAACGAAAACGCTTATTTTGCCATGTCACCACTTGAACATTCACGGAATTTTTGTTTAATTCACTGATATTGCGCAATGGATGCAATAATTGGGCGTTTCAAAACTTGCTTTGGCCATCAAACCGGCCTTTGATATTCAAGTTTTAGGTCGATGCCAGGCATCGGTTATTCTTAAGAATTCAACTATCACTGTTTCAAACTATACAACAATGTCCGAATTCCATTTTCTTAGACCGCTTTGGTTGCTCGCCCTGATCCCACTCGCGGGCTTAAGCTGGCAAATGATCAAGTTAGGGCGGGAAGGCGGGGATTGGCGGCGAGTCTGCGACCCGGCCTTATTGCCTTACATCCTTGTCCATGACAGCGGCGGCAAACCAGCGCGACGTGCCTCTTGGTTGTTTACTTTGGGTGGCTTGCTTGCCATTCTCGCCTTGGCAGGACCCGTATGGGAAAGGCTGCCCGTACCGGCATTCCGCAATGAGGCCGCATTGGTCATCGCCTTGGACTTGTCACACATTATGGAAGCCACTGATATTAAACCGAGTCGCTTGGGTAGGGCACGTTATAAAATCGCTGATTTGTTGAAACAACGCAAGGATGGCCTGACCGCCTTGTTGGTCTATTCGGGTGATGCCTTCACGGTGACTCCATTGACCGACGATACCGGCACGATCAATTCCCAACTTTCCGCACTCACCAGTGACCTGATGCCCGTCCAAGGCAGCCGGCCCGAACTCGCTTTGGAATTGGCCGGACGCTTGCTTAAGCAAGCTGGCTTGACCCGAGGGGACGTGCTGCTCATCACCGATGGCGGAAGTTTAGGCAAGGCTTTTGATGCTGCGAAAAAACTCAATTCACAAGGTTACAAAGTGTCTGTGTTAGGAGCCGGTAGTGAAGAAGGGGCTCCCGTGCCTCTTCCTGAAGGGGGGTTTTCGCTGGACAACAAGGGCAATATCAAAATTTCCAAGCTGGCAGAGCCTGCTTTGCGACAATTGGCAGAAGATGGCGGCGGGATTTATCGGAAATTGAGCATCGACAATTCGGATTTGTCTACATTGCTCCCTTTTTTAGGCCAGCAGGGGAATCCTGCCCAGTTAGGCGAGGAAGGCAAAGGCACTATCATCCAGCAATGGGAAGAGCGCGGGGTTTGGCTATTGCTATTGCTGTTGCCGATTGCCGCCTTGTCGTTTAGACGGGGCTACTTGGCCGTTTTGGCTCTATTGGTGTTGCCATTGCCAGAAACCGTCAAGGCCATGGAATGGAAAGACTTATGGAAAACGCAGGATCAGCAAGCGAGTGAGGCATTCCAACAGGGCGATGCTGCCAAGGCCGCTGAATCCTTTGCGAACCCTGCTTGGAAGGCCGCTGCCCAATATAAAGCCGAGCAGTTCGAAGAAGCCAGCAAGACCTTGCAGGGGCAAGAATCCGCCGATGCCAAATATAACCTAGGCAACTCTCTTGCCAAATTAGGGCAATATCCCCAAGCCATTGCGGCTTACGACAAAGCGCTGAAGTTGGACCCTAAGCATGAAGATGCCCGTTATAACAAAGAATTAGTCGAAAAAGCCATGAAGGAACAGCAAGAGCAGGAAAAGGACAAAAATCAGTCGGGCGACCAAGACCAACAACAAAACAAGGATCAACAGCAGAAAAAAGGCGATCAACAACAAGGGAAAGACCAGAAACAGGACGACCAGCAAAAGCAGCAGGACCAGTCCAAATCTAAAGAGGATCAACAGCAGCAAGGGCAGCAGGACGACCAAAAGAGCCAAGATAACCAACAGGATCAGGCTGCTCAACAAGGCGAACAGCAAAAGCCTGAAGAGAAGCAAAGCGAAGACGCTCAAGCGATGGACCAGCGCCCGTCTGACCAACAAGAAGAGGAAAAAAAGGCGATGGAAAGTGCTGACATGCAAAAAAACGAAGACAATCAGGCCGTCGAACAATGGTTGAGGCGTATCCCGGATGACCCTGGCGGTTTGCTACGGAGAAAATTTGCCCTCCAATATCAACAAAGGCAAAATCGCCAGAAATAACAGCGATTTTTGGATTCATGAAAGGCTTAACTTACTATGAAGTTAGAGAGTTCGACAATATGACAATGGCAGATCAAAGCAGCAAGCTCGCAGCAGGAATCCTCAGCAAAGTAAGCGGGGAAACAGCATGGAATCCCGAATTCCCTTTAGCCTTGCTTCGCTCAAGACAAGCTTTATCAGGGCTTGGGCAGTTACGGGCCTGTGAAAACATCACCCGACTTGTCATGATGGTTTGGTTTGGATTGCTAGGCTTGATGCTAATGTTTTCCATACCAGCCCAAGCAGCCGTCATCAAGGCGAACCCTGACCGCAACCCCGTGCAAATGAACGAGACGTTCAACTTGGTTTTCAGTAGCGAAGAAAGGGTGGACGACGACCCCGATTTTAGCCCTTTAAACGAAGATTTCGAAATTATTAGCCAAAACCAAGGCAGCCAAGTTTCCATTGTCAACGGGAAAATGAGCAACAAACAGGAATGGACACTCACCCTTAGCCCGAAACGGACGGGGACGCTTCAAATCCCATCGATTGCATTTGGTTCTGACCGCAGCCAAGCCATTAATATCAGCGTCTCTGCCCATTCGGATGCCTCCCCATCGTCCAGTGCGAGTAATGCACCCGATGACGAAGGAATTAAATTGGAAGTGGAAGCCGTGCCGAAAAAACCTTACGTCCAAGCGCAAGTCATTTACACCGTGAGGGTATTGTTTCGGGTTAATGTCGTGGGGGCAGATTTGAGCGAGCTAGCCGTTCAAGATGCTTTGATTGAAACCCTTGGGGATAGTAATTACAACACCACGCGAAATGGCCTCACCTACCGCGTACTGGAACGCAAAATTGCGATATTTCCTCAAAAAAGCGGCCTATTGCGGATAGACCCGTTACACTTGACCGCGCAAGTGGAAGTCGGTAGCCGGTCGTTTTTTTCCCGATCCACTCGCGCCATCCAAGTAAAATCAGATTCCATAGACTTAGAAGTCCGCCCCATACCGGCCAGCTTCACCGGCAAGCATTGGCTACCCGCTGCTGATTTGAAGCTAGAGCAATCGTGGTCGCAAAATCCGCCCCAAGTCAAGGCGGGCGAACCCTTAACGCGAACGCTGACGGTGAGTGCCTTGGGAGTCACCAAAGGCTTATTGCCTGAATTGGGTACAGAAATCCGCCTTGACCCATCCATTAAGCAATATCCCGATCAACCCGTGTTGAATGAGGAAAAATCCACTACCCTAGGGATTTCCAGCTCAAGGCAAGAAAAATCCGCTCTGATTCCAGGAAAACCGGGTAAATTCACCATGCCAGCCGTGGAAATCCCGTGGTGGAACATCAAAACAGATCGCATGGAAATAGCCAAAATTCCCGAAGTGACCCTAGTGGTGGAAGCATCCGGCGAAGCCTTGAACCAAGCCTCGCCAAACAATCCTATTTCCAGGGAATCGACCGAATCTTCCCCTGACAAAGCCAACGGTTCAGCGGCTCAAGCAAACCTTTCAAAACCTATCTGGTTCTGGTTGGCCTTAGCCTTTGGGTTTGGCTGGTTCTTCACTGGGCTAGGCTGGTGGTGGACAAGCAGGAAAACGAAGGCGGCTCCTTCATCTGAATCGTCACCGAAAACTGAACCGTCCACAGATATTGCCATAGCCCGCAAGTCATTACGCTCAGCCTGCACCCACAACGACCCTGCCGCTGCGAGAACAGCTTTACTGCAATGGGCAAAGGCTTACTGGCCTGAGCAAAAACCCGCTACCTTGGCAGAAATTGCCAGTCTTGGCGGAGGCCAATTGGCGGTGGAAATTGGACATATCAACCGGGTGCTCTACAGTCATGCCGGTGAAACTTGGGAAGGCAATGCCCTATGGGTGGCGGTGCAAACCTTGCAAGAGGGCAAGCTCAAAAAGAATAAGGAAAGCTTGGATTTGGAACCGATGTACCGGTAATGGCCGAAAGCCTCATAGGGTGACATTCACATCGCCATGACGGGAGTAATGTCGCCTTGGAAAACAAACGTTACTGATCCCGTTTTTTTTGTTGCCAAAGGTCTAGCAAACGGAAAACGCCTTGGGTTCCGATGGCTCCGATTAGAAAAGCGATGCTGAATAACAA
The DNA here is from genome assembly GCA_903859815.1 of uncultured Methylococcaceae bacterium. Taxonomy (GTDB): domain Bacteria; phylum Pseudomonadota; class Gammaproteobacteria; order Methylococcales; family Methylococcaceae; genus Methylumidiphilus. The sequence goes on from CAIOOA010000307.1 coordinate 25,818, forward strand.
GGAATAGTGTTCCTCGTCCCATGAAGCGGCAAGTTTGCCCAAGCCCAAGCCTATGACCAAGGACAAGCCAATTTTCAACCGCTTGAAAATTTCAACGGTATTCATGATTTCCTTCGTGTAAACGTCAATGCAAAGCTCTGACACTCTGCAAAACGCCGGTAGAAACGGGCCAATAAAAAAAAGGTGGAGTCGGTCTATAAGCCGGGTTCTGTCTAGGACAGTCATTCATCTGGGCCACTTGTCACCAAGCGCCTCAAGCAACCTACCCGGGGACCGTGCGGGCCACACATTCGGGACGAACCCGTTGCCCCCCTATTTGGTCTTGCTCCGGGTGGGGTTTGCCCTGCCACTCTCGTTGCCGATAGCGCGGTGCGCTCTTACCGCACCATTTCACCCTTACCTTTTATTCCCAATGGAAAATAGGCGGTATATTTTCTGTGGCACTTTCCGTAGGCTCGCGCCTCCCAGGCATTACCTGGCACCCTGCCCAATGGAGCCCGGACTTTCCTCCCTCCGCGCAAGCGCGGACAGCGACTGTCCAACCAACTCCAAACTTAGTTTAACGGTTGCTTGGGAACTTTGCCAGAGTAGTTTGTCTTAACGGAACGCGGGTAGGGGAGAATTAAGCATCCATTTGTCAAATTCGTCGTCAAAACTCCAAACTTGGTGGTCGGTAATGGATTTTTCGATACCCTCCGATTCAAGAAAATAGCGGATTTGAACGGTATTCTCCACAATCTTACCGCCGGGTTTTTCGTCCACAAAGACTATATCATAGGATGCAATGTGTATGTTTTTTAGCCAATTTTTGTCTGGGACTGTTCTGAAGGCAGGGTTCTGAAATTGGGCTGCCTTGTCGAATTCGCCCCAGCGGATTGCCGAAGCATACCGGTTTATAATTTCATCCCGCTTGAGCATGTAAACGTCGGCTGAGTGGTGGCATGACACTAGCTGCGTGACCAAGATAAACAACCCGATAAAATGCAATTTCATGTTAGAGGTTCGTCGAAAATGAATGAATTAACCTGCCGAAGGAGAACCTTCCGCATTTCATAAAGTCCAAAATTGTACACGCTTTGCAAACAACGAAATATATATCACTTTAATAACAAACTCATTGGAGAACGGCTAATGCTAATGAAAGTACTCCTCGCCTTCATGGTGGTACTGGCACTCATTTTTTTTGCGCCACCTGTCTTGAAACGCTTCAACAGCTCTGAGATACATGGTTCCACCGATAAAAAAGTCATGCAATCGCTAAAAGATGTCAGACATAGCATGGCTACGGAACAACGCCATGTCTTTGATGTTGCATTGGGATTACTGCAAAAATTCCGCGAACAAGAAGGCGAAAACGCTTTTGCGAATACCGTAAGCGGCAAATCACCCGTGGAGGTGATTGAACTGGCTAAGAAGGAAGTCGAAGCGAAAATAGCCGCTGGCGATGCGGAGTTCAAACAATATACGTCTTGGGACGATATGTTAAGCAAAAAAGCTGCCGAAGATGCTCCCAAAAAACCCGTCAGTCAACAACCACTACCCCCATTACGCCAATCGGAACGGACTGGGCGGCAGTAAGCAATCCTAAGCTCTGTGGGTGCGAATTCATTCGCAAATATTTTTTATTTGCGAAAGAACTGGCACCTACTGTAGTGAATGCTAACTGGTTTTATCAGCCAGCCTAAGCGCAGCCTGATACAGCAATTCCTTTCTTGCCCCAGTGACTTTTGCGGCCAATGAAGAAGCAGTTTTGACCGAACATTCCTCCAGCAATAATTTAAGCACCCTTAATTGTTCTTCCGTCAATTCATCCTTGGTTTTTCGCGTCGCAGCTTCGATCAGCACGACAAACTCTCCCTTTTCCATGAATGGATCATTTTCGATCCTGCTGACCACTTCAGCAACTGTGCAGCGTAGAATGGTTTCATGCAGCTTGGTTAGCTCGCGGGCAATGACAATCCTGCGTTGTACTGGAAACACGAAAGCGATATCCTTGACGAATTCCAATACCCGATGGCTGGATTCATAAAAAATCAATGTGCTCGATTCATCGACCAAACTTTCCAATAAGCTTCGCCGGGCCGAAGAGCTACGCGGAGGGAACCCCAGAAAGGCAAAGTGGCTGGTGGGTAAGCCGCTTACCGATAGAGCGGCAACCAAGGCACAAGCCCCTGGAACCGGCACGACCCTCACCCCACGATCCACCGCCAGCCTGACCAAGGGAAAGCCTGGGTCGTTGATGAGGGGAGTTCCCGCGTCGGAAATCAAGGCTACGGACTCACCTTGTTCTAACTTTTCCAATAGTTTGGCGGAGGCTGCCTCTTCATTGTGTTCATGCAATGCAGTCAAAGGTTTGTCAATATTATAACGATCCAACAAAGGCCGACTGTGGCGGGTATCCTCACAGGCGATCAAGCTAACCCCTTGTAAAACCTCAACGGCGCGGAAAGTGACATCAGCCAGATTGCCGATTGGAGTTGCAACTAGGTATAGTATGCCTTTAGGATTGTCCGCCATGTTTTTATCCCCAAACTAAAAGATTAATGTTATTGCTATGTCCATCGCCAAGCTGGTTTTGACCTTAAGCCTCACCCTCATCCTGGCCGCTTGTGCCAGCCAATCGACGAGGTATCGCGACACTCCGCTCATCGCCGAGGCAAGCGAGCGATTCCGCAATGGCGACTACGCCGGCGCATCGCAAATTTACCAACGCCTAGCCGAACGCGGTGGAGACGGTGCGGATTATTACCGCTTGCTGGCCGCCGATGCCGAATTGAGGGCGGGCAATGACCGGGCGGCCCGCGCCCTGTTGGGGGCCATCAAGCCGGATGAACTGGAGGAAAGCGACCGGCAACGATACGCGCTTTTGCGTGCCCGGCTTGACTTGAACCAAGGCGACTCCCGCCAAGCCATGATTATGCTGGATAGCATCAATTACCAGCTTCTGACCTCTCCCTTGCGAGCGCATTATCACATACTGCGTGCTTCAGCCTACAATCAGTTAGGCAATATGCTGGAATGTGCCAGGGAACGGGTTTATTACGGGCAATTAACCAATAATGCCGATGCCATCCAAAAAAATAACGAGGCCATTTACGATGCTCTCAATCATTTGCCCTATAAGGTCCTTACCGATCTGCAACCCAGCAGCCAAGGCACTCTAGGGGGTTGGATGGCTTTGGTCATCGCCCTGCGTGGCCCTGAGGCAAACCGCAATGCGGCCATCCAAGCATGGCGGGTAAAATATCCCAGCCATCCCGCCAATGGCACGTTTTTGGATAGTTTTTCGGGCAAGAAGGGCAATTCCGTTGAAATCACCCCGTTGAAACCTTCGGTTAGCGCACCAGTTGCCCCAACTCCCGAGCCTATACAGCCCAAGCTCGCACCGCCCTCAACCTCAGTCGCACCCACTGCCGCCCCCGCGTCGGCAACTCCGACTGCAACCAACGGAATAATCGGTGTCATGCTGCCACTCTCCGGCACCTATGCTCAAGCTGCCCAAGCCGTCCGTGCCGGGTTGAACGCCGCCTGGAACGCCGACACGAACCCTACTCGGCCTGAGTTGCGCTTTGTCGATACTCAAGGCGGGGATGTAGTATCCATTTACCGGAAGCTGGTCGAAGACGGGGCACGGTTTGTGATTGGCCCTTTGCTTAAAGATGAAGTGGTCGCATTGGCAAGAAATGGCGACTTCACGGTACCCGTACTTGCACTGAATCAAGCGCCCGAGGCCAACAACCGTGACGGGCTTTACCAATTTGCGCTGACCCCGGAACATGAGCTTGAACAATCTGCCAGCTTGGCTTGGTTTGACGGGCGGCAGAATGCTTTGCTTTTGGCACCCAACTCGGCTTTTGGCCAGCGCATGATTACCCATTTCAACAGTTATTGGAAAAGCTTGGGGGGTAAAGTTGCCAACGTCAAAACCTACCAACCCGGTGCCGCTGACTATTCCGAAACCGCAAAAAAACTGGTGTCCAACGTACCAGGCGGGGATGCTTCAGCACCCATCGCCCTCCCACCTGAATTTATTTTCATGATTGCCGACTCAAGGGATGGCAAGCTACTCAACCCCCATATTGAAAACCAAGAAACCAGTCGCATCCCGGTTTATGCAACCTCACTGATCTTCAATGGTCAAGCCAATGGATCACAAAATGCCGACTTGTCCGGGGTGACTTTTTGCGACAGTCCTTGGTTGTTAGGCAACGATTCAGGGGTGCTGTCCCGTCAATCAATGTCGGCCTTGGTGCAACAAACCCCTGAGGTTTATTTGCGTCTGCTGCCGATGGGTATTGATGCCTACCAAATGATCCCAGAACTGAATCTGTTGAAAAATGGCGTACAAGGCAGATATTCAGGCGCGACTGGCGTTTTGACCCTGAATGGAAACCGGGTCAATCGTCAATTGCACTGCGCACAGTTTGAAGGCAACACCCTGCAACCGCGTGGCATCGCACCTTCCCTGCAACCGAGTGCCATGTCGCCTACGCCCTAATGCTGTTCGGAAAACAACCCACTGCCGGCCATTTAACCGCTGGTCAGCAAGCTGAAGATAGCGCATTGGCCTTTTTGCGATCTCAGGGATTGGTGCTGGTGGAGAGAAACTATCGTTGCCGTGGCGGTGAAATCGACCTGATCATGCGGGATGGTGGCAAAATCGTGTTTGTGGAAGTCCGCTTCCGTTCTGACCAGCGTTTCGGAGGGGCTTTGGCCAGTGTTGACCGCCATAAGCAAGCTCGATTGATACACGCTGCCTCGCATTATCTGGCGGCGAAACGCATTGATCGTCCAGCCCGCTTCGATGTGGCGGCAGTTTCGCCCGATCAAGGCAAGCTTGAGATACAATGGATCAAAGACGCTTTTCAAGCGGGATGAAAGGAGTGGCTAGTGACCCGTTAAAACCACTAGCCGCTGACCATTAGCCATATTGACCACTAGCCACTGAACGCCATGACCCTGCAAGAACGCATCCACCAACATTTTAACGAGAGCCTGCAAACTAGCCAGGAAGCCCAAGCCAATTTGTCTGAATTGATTGAAATCGCAGCCATAAAAATCGCCCAATCCTTAATCAACGATGGCAAGATATTAGTTTGCGGAAACGGTGGGTCTGCGGCCCACGCCCAGCATTTTTCATCGAAAATGCTCAACCGCTTCGAGCGCGAGCGACCCAGTCTGCCGGCCATTTCGCTGACCTGCGACACCTCCACCCTCACCTCCATCACCAATGACTATCTTTACGATGAAGTGTTTTCCAAACAAATTCGTGCTTTGGGTCACGCCAATGACATCTTGCTGGCGTTCACCACAAGTGGCAATTCGGCCAATATTCTCAGTGCGGTCACCGCTGCCCATGACCGTGACATGACCGTCATTGCCCTAACCGGACGTGATGGCGGTGCGGTGGCACCTTTATTGACGGACAGCGACATCGAGATACGCATTCCCAACGCATCAATGGCAAGGGTACAGGAGACTCATTTGATTATCTCGCACTGCTTGTGCGATTTGATCGACCATCAATTGTTCGGCGAATAAACCATGATCCTTGGAGTCGATTTCCTTGCCCAGCTAAGGAAAATCTTGCCAACGGGTTCCATCCATACTGACCCCGCCGATTGCTGGGCTTACGGCTACGACAATTCCAAAAAACATGCATTGCCTGACGTGGTTGTTTTCCCCACCCGCCATCATGATGTCGTGGCACTGGTTCGCTTATGCAATGAATTTCGAATCCCACTGACTCCGCGTGGACGCGGAACGGGCACTACGGGCGCTGTCGTGCCATTGGAGGGCGGCTTGACGATGTCGCTGGAACGCATGAACCGCATCGTCGAATTGGCCCCAGACAACCGCTTTGCCGTGGTGGAACCGGGGTTGACCAACCAAGCCTTGCAAGATGCGCTAAAACCCTTGGGCTTTTTCTGGCCCCCCGACCCGACCAGTGCGGCTTATTGCAGCATAGGCGGCAATCTTGCCTACAACTCCGCCGGCCCACGTGCCGTGAAATATGGCACGCCTCGCGATAATATTTTCGGACTTCGCGCCGTGACCGGCGATGGGCGCGAACTTAGCACGGGCGTTTTCACCAGCAAAGGTGTGGTCGGTTTGGATTTGACCCGGCTCATCGTCGGCAGCGAGGGCACTTTGGCCATCATCACCGAAGCCACACTCAAATTGACCCCATTGCCAGAATCCATCCGCACGATGCGGGCAGTCTATGCCAATGTCGATGCCGCCACCCGAGCAATCGCCCGCATCATGGCCCAACCGATGAACCCCTGCGCCTTGGAGTTCATGGATGCCAATGCGATTGACATGATCCGCCAATATTCCAACGTGGAATTGCCAACCGGGGCAGGGGCCTTATTGATGATCGAAGTGGATGGGCCATTATCCGGTTTGGATGCGGCAGCGGAGTGCATCGCCCAAGCCGCCCAGGTTGAAGGGCTTTTGGATTTCAGCATTGCCCGTGACGCAAAGGAAGTGGAGGCGCTTTGGCGCACCCGCAAGGCACTTTCCCCGGCCTTACGCAAAGTCGCCCCCGGCAAAATCAACGAAGATGTGGTCGTGCCTGTCACCGAACTACCCGCCCTGATTAATGGGTTAAACCGCTTATCCAAACAGCACGGCATCCCCATTGTCAATTTCGGCCATGCTGGCAATGGCAACATCCATGTCAACCTATTACTCGACCCAAACCAACCAGGCCAACAAGAAAAAGCCGAGGAAGCCTTAAGTGAGGTATTTGATTTGGTTTTAGGTCTGCGCGGAACCTTGTCCGGCGAACATGGCATAGGCTTGGTCAAGCGGGATTATGTAGACAGGGAATTGGATGCTGTTTCCATGGATTTGATGCGCTCCATCCAGCGCCAGTTTGATCCGAATGGGATTTTAAACAAGGGCAAGATGTTGCCGAATTTGGAGCCATTGTGACGTTAGAACAACCCGCCTTATTAGATTTAAGCGCCCTACAGGATGCAATATCCTCTTTGCGAGATGGCTTGGGTGTGGTCAGTAATCCGACGTGGTTCAATCAGCAGTCCAGCCCAGTTCAGAACACCCTTATTGCAGGTGTTATTAAAAACTTTGAATTCGTTTATGAAATTAGTATTAAGATGATTCGGCGGCGACTTGAGATTGGGTCGGATAGCCCTGCTGATGTAGATCAAATGGAGTTTCGGAATCTGTTGCGGTCAGCGGCAGAGAGAGGATTGATTGCCGATGTGGAGGCATGGTTTAAATACCGCAAGATGCGAAATATCACCTCCCAACCTTACGATCATGAAAAAGCACGTCAGGTTTATCAGGAAACCTTAGTGTTCATCAAAGATGCTGGTTTACTATTAGAAAAATTGGAAGCGATGAATGCTTGAACCACCCGTCAACCTATCCATCAAGCATTGGAATATAGTCCGCAATATCTTACAAAAGCATGTGCCTGAATATGAAATATGGGCATTTGGTTCCCGCGCCAAAGGGACAGCAAAACTTTATTCCGATTTGGATTTGGCTATAATTTCCAACCAAGCACTAAACCTCGCAGTCAGTGCCGCACTGGAAAATGATTTCACTGAATCTGACTTGCCGTGGAAGGTAGATGTGGTGGATTGGGCGACAACAAGCGAAACGTTTAGAAAAATTATAGAGCGAGAAAAGGTTGTGATTCAACTACCGACAAAGCGTATAGTTTGAAATAAGAGACTACAAAATGAGTTTCAAACGATTATTGTATGGGTTCTTGTTTTTGTTACTCGCTATAGTGGGTACGCTGTTTGCCGGTTTGTGGCTGTCTTTGCCTAAATTAGATGGTGAAGTGGCTTTATCCGGCTTGAAAGACAAGGTCGAAGTGGCTTCTGACGGCTTGGCCATCCCTAGTATCCACGCTTCCAATCGAGATGATGCCATGCGGGCCTTGGGCTGGATTCATGCCCGTGACCGGTTATTCCAAATGGAGTTGATTCGTCGCAAGAGTACTGGAAGGCTTGCCGAGTTGTTTGGACCCGCCGCGCTGCCTTTGGACAAACGGCAACGCACTTACGGTTTTGAACAAACGGCCCGTTCTATTTTAGCGGTGTTGCCAGAAAATCAACGACACGCCCTTGCCTCTTATACAGAAGGGGTCAATGCTTTTATTGACCATGCCCCTGTATTGTCACCAGAATTCATCCTGCTGAGACACAGTCCAGAACCTTGGCGAGAAGAGGATAGTCTTTTGGTGGGTATTGCCATGTTTCAAACGCTCAATTCCAACGAGGAAGAGGAACGGATGCTAACCGTGATGGAAAAAGCCCTACCAAACACTATGGTGAAGTTCCTGACACCCGACGTGGACAGTTTTGACACCGTCTTGATCGGTGGAGCGCAAACCCGTCGCCCGGAGCAACCGATTCCCGTTGAACAATGGGCAAGCATGGGTCAAGCGGATGCCATCGCTGGCAGTGTCGATTCGCTAGGCCGGGTGATAGGCTCCAATCAATGGGTGGCGGGCGGTGTGAAAACTCGTGACGGTCGCGCCATTCTTGCCAACGATATGCACTTGAGCCTAGGCATCCCTAACATTTGGTATCGGGCAAACTTGTACTATGAGGGGAAGGTATTGAATGGAGTCACCTTACCGGGCTTGCCGTTGTTAATCGTAGGTAGCAATGGTCATGTGGCTTGGGGGTTCACTAATACCGATGCCGATGTGGCAGATTTGGTCAAGGTGCAAGTCAACCCGGACAACCCGGAACAATACAAAGCCCCGGATGGCTGGCGGAATTTTGAGCGAAGGAAAGAAACCATCAGGGTCAAAGGCGGGGATTCGGAGAATATAGTTCTGACTGGCACGATCTGGGGTCCGTTGTTGGCAAAACCATTGTTAGGCCAAGCGGTTGCCATCCATTGGACGGCCTTGCAAAGTTCCGGGGTTGATCTTAGCCTCATGAACATGGAGAACACAGAGAACTTGGAACAAGCCTTGGCAGTCATGAACCGCTCGGGCGGGCCGACGCAGAATGTCGTCATTGCCGACAACCAAGGCCATATCGCTTGGACTCTAATGGGCCATTATCCCCTGCGCCAAGGTTTCGACGGTTCAACCAGTCAATCATGGGCGGATGGAGTCATTGGCTGGAATGGCTATATTCCCCCGGACAAACTGCCGCGCCTGATCGATCCACCCGAGGGATTCATTGCCACAGCCAATAATCGCACGATAGGAAGTGACTATCCATACATACTCGCCCACAACCAAGCCAATGGCTACCGGGCTCACCGAATCGCCCAACGCTTGGCTGAATTGGAAAAAATGGATGAGCGGGATATGTTTTCCATCCAACTCGACACCCGCAGCGAATTTTTCGAATTTTACCGCAATCTGGCACTAAAAATGATGGGTGGCGCATACCGGGAACACTCTGAGTTGGCAGAAGCGCGTCAATATATCGAGGCTTGGAACGGTCGCATGGACGCCGATAGTTTGGGCATAGGCTTGTTATGGGGTTGGCGGGAAAAATTGTCAGCCGTGGTGTTCGCGCCCATGGTGGCTCGTTGTAGGCAGACCGACCCGGATTTTTATTACGCTTGGCGAAAATTGGAAACCCCTCTGCGCGCCTTATTGACCGAACGAATACCAGCTACCCTGCCCAACCCCCAATACCGCGACTGGCAGGATTTGCTTCTGAAAACCTTAGTCGAAACTATGAAGGAATTGAAGCATCGACACGGAGTGAAAACATTGTCCGATTTGACATGGGGGGAGATCAACCGTGTTCCGATCCGCCATCCATTTAGCAAATCCATGCCCTTCCTTTCCCCAGTGCTGGATATGGCGGAACGGGAAATGTCAGGTTGCTCTGGATTCTGTGTGCGAATTGCGGGCAATGGGCACGGGGCCACCGAGCGCATGGTGGTTTCACCCGGCTACCCTGATCAAGGCATTCTGCATATGCCAGGCGGACAGTCTGGGCACCCCCTGTCGGAACATTATCGGGACCAGCAACGCGCTTGGCAGGATGGGCTTCCCCTGTCTTTCTTGCCGGAGACAAGCAAGCATGAGATTATTTTTACACCGACAAACTGATTTGATTCATTTGATAAAATATATAGTATGTAAATAAACACCTAACATTATCCATGCTATTGCACCTAATGCAACTATTCTATTTAGGTATCTAGGGAAGCGACGACTTATAAAGTATAAAAAAACAAATTGTAACACAGCCAATCCAATGCATAAGTAAGTCATACGATAACGATATCCTTCAAGGTTATAATATTTTGGAAATCGCTTTCCTAGATTCAGATTAGCATTATCTATTTTTAGCCGATCCATACTCGTGTCTTGGGCTTCTTTCAGGGCTACTTCCATAACATCATTATTGTTAGTTCCAATTAATGTCAGCTTATTATCTTTGCGAACAAGTTTGTTCCATTTTATGCCGCCAATGCCAGAGATTTCCCATTCATTCGCAGATATGAACTTTATGCTCTCGTCAGCGTTTTGTTGATTGGAGGAGTGGGTGGACCAAATGGAAAGCACTGCCGAAGGCGATGGTTCAGATTCCAGAGCAATGCAGGAGACGGGTTTGGCAGCATTGGATATCATGGCATAAGCCATTTGATTAGGGCAAAGCTTAATCGAACTTGCGCCTAAAAACCTACCTCTTAGATTTTCCTGCCCCTTGCCTATCCAAGTTGCAACGCCACTATCTTTAATTTCATGCTCTAAATTTCCGTTGACTCGCCAAATTATTTCTCCTTTGCCATGCCTGTCCATATCTGTAAAGATATCCAAGACAATCCAGATGTCCTTGCCTATTTGGAAAAATTGGCGCTGGATAGTGCCTTGCACAGCTTTTCGCAACATCACCAATCCTCGCAATTCAAGCGAGTCGCTAAAGGCTATTAATTCTGGGGCCAAGCGGGAAGATAACTCCTGTTCGCCCATGAAATGCGGAGCATTGCTACCTTTCCAGCTTTTCGCCTCTTCACGTCCTTCAGTCCCATCAGGCCAATAGCCAGAGTTAATCAATTCAGGAACAGTGTCCATCCAAAGCGAAATGCTTAATTCATCGGCATGTGAGTGGCCATTCTTTTGAAAATATGCCCAACTAGCGGTTGCATGGCTTATGGTGTCACCCTCCGGCGATAGAGTCCGCCACCCTCCCAAGCCGGATACTGGGAATATGGAAAAATGATACATTCCCTTTAGAACTTGGGCATCGTCTGCTGTGAGATGGTTTGTTGAGTTGGATTCAGAAGCACTTTCCCAAGGACCTCCCGAGGTATCGCCAAACGTGGGCAAACTGCCATCTGGCCGTTGCATCCATTTTTGGGCAAGTTGCGCTTTTTTCAACAAAGTACTCCATGAAGAAGGTAGCCTAGAACCGGATAATCGATCCAATTCGATGATGGAAGCTAACAAATATATGCCAAATATATGATAACCGGGTGAATGCTCCAGTACTATGCCCTCTTGGCTTATATAAAATTCCATCTGCCTTTCCAGCCTGGGTCTGGCTATTTTCCCCCATGTTTCCGCATTCTTCAGAGTAGGAAATGCGATAGATGCCTCCATCAACGCCAAGTTTGTCATGATTCCATGATTGGTATTATAAGTGAACACCGAGGGCGAAGCCAAACGTGTGCATGTTCTTTCCGCCCCACGCAAAATTTCTGTTGCAATATTTGAATCATAATCCTGATCTCTACGATAATGATACCAAAACCTAGACAACACCTGCACTCGATTGGATAATGCATGATCGTTCCAGCTAAAACCAGTATATATCAACAGATCTTTCTCCCAAAGCAGGAAATGATAAATCATATCGCGTGCCAACAATAAAT
>CAIOOA010000308.1 GCA_903859815.1 uncultured Methylococcaceae bacterium
AGATTTCTTGGCCTCATTTTCACCCAAACCCTAATCAAACTGCAAAACCGCTTTCACTTGGATAACATTCGTCTGCTGGAGAAGCAGAGCAAGGAAATCAGCCGCAAGAATGAACAGATTGAAGCAGATTTGTGTTTGTCACGGGAACTTCAGCAAGCACTTTTACCATTAAGTTATCCAAACTTCCCTTCAAGGTTACCTGGTGGGGTGGACATGATTCGCTTCCACCATTTCTATCGCCCCTTGGGCACTGTCGGAGGAGATTTTTTCCACATCAGAAAGCTGTCGGATCAATCCGTCGGCATTTTCATCGCCGATGTGATGGGGCATGGTGTCCGCTCCACCATGGTCACTGCCATGCTAAGAACCCTGTTGGAGGAATTCCCCGAAGAGGGATATAAAGACCCCGCAGGTCTCCTTGACCACATCAACCAAAAGTTGACTCGAATTCTCATTGATTCGGGAAAAGACATTCTTTATGCCACTGCTTTATATCTTGTAGTGGATGCGGAACAGCAAGGTATTCTATACGCCAGTGCCGGCCACCCTTTGCCAATCCATGTCCGAGTTCGCAAAAACTGCGTGGAAACCTTGGCGCATCCCAATCCTGGAACGGTTCTGGGGATGTTCGACGATACAGTTTTTTTCAACAACGAAGCACACTACGAACTAGGTGATTCAGTGATTTTGTTTACCGATGGCATCACCGAGGTGGAAGATTCGGCAGGGAATGAATTCGGACGCACTGGCCTATGTGAAGCCGCTAGTAGCGTCATAGGCCAGACTGTCAACGAGTTTATTGATGCCATGTTAAGCCAATCGAAAGGTTACGCTGCCAAGGGCGAGTTTACCGACGATGTTTGCGTAGTCGGGATCGACTTGGCGTGATCGTGGATTGATCAGTTTATTTTTCGCTAAATACCAGCCACCTATCTTCAATAGACACATTAGCGTCTTTGATCGTCCCTAAAAATGTCATGACTGAGATGGGGTTGTACATACCGCTGACAAAAATGACCAATGCATATAAAAGATTGTAATTTCATTTTAATTATCTCCCGTTTGGGTTGTTGCTATTTGGGTTTTGGCTCTGCAATGGACTCATGGGCGACCGGCGACTCAGCCGCAAAAAGATCGGCGAGTAAAGTATGCTGAGACGCTCGAAGCAACGTTAGATGAGCTTTGCCCTCTACGATGCGCTGAGTTTCCAAGAGTTCAAACATGGCTTCGGCTACTTCACTGTCAGCCCCGATCTCTGCCATCGCTTTGCCAACAATAGCCGGACGCACAGCCGCAGCTTTGCCGAACTCCATTGCGGCCTGACGCTCAGCAGTGCTAGTGATAATGCTCACCTGATTCACTCCATCTTGCCTAATTGCAGCCGTGACTTGGCGCAGACGGTTGACAACCTTGCTCTCGATCTGTCTGATCATCTCGGGATCGCGGAAGTGGACCTTGCGAATGTAGATGGACCCGAGTTGGTAACCCCATTCATTTGACTTGGGGGTGACCTCCTCGCGCACGGCCCGGCTCATGCCATGGCGGTCAACCAGCATCTTCGCAAGCGGCAAATTGCTCAGGCAGCGGATAGTGGAGTTGCTGACGTTGGCTGCAAGAGACCCACGCGGGTCAATATTTTTGAACAAGTAGTCTACTGGGTCGCTGATGAACATTTCATACCAGATGCCAATGCCCATGGGCGCGCCTTCTTCGGAGTTCACCGGCGCACTGCGCAGATACTCTTGGTCTTGGCTCATGTTCACCACGTAACAACGTCCCAACCACTGAACAACGAGCGCCTTCCATCCCAGAATGGGCCACAGATAGTTGAGTCCGGGATCGTTCAGAATTCCGATGACTTTGCCGAATAGCAGGTATACGTGGCATCGGCGTTCGTGTACGATCACGTAGACGCCGAAGAATCGCAACACACCCAACAACAACGGTACACCGACCATGATGCACACGAGTGTAACTAACGCTACGAACAAGGGAGCTAAGGCTTCTAGGTTCATGGTTTCACCTCCGCGACCACGCGGTCGGCTTGGGCAAACAGCACCAGTTTTGCATTGCGCACATACGCATCCATCGCTGCTTTGCCGCCTTGCCGCTTGAGTTCAGCAAGTTCAGCGGCTAATTGCCGCAGTGGTTCGATCTCAGCTTCCGATTTCAACGTTTCGATCTCCACCGCACGCCTAGACTCGACGATCCGCTGGTCAGCCCTAGCCGTCGCTAGGCTGATGTCCGAAGATACTTGGTTATAGGC
>CAIOOA010000309.1 GCA_903859815.1 uncultured Methylococcaceae bacterium
AAAGATGGTCAGGCGACACTCGCAATTGGGATCGGCCAGAAACTGTCTCCCTCAATCCGGACAAATCCGACCATCAGAAAAAGCAGGAATCGACACAAAATCAAAACTGAAAATGCGACATCTTACTTGACAACGACCGTTGATGCCGCCGAAAGCAAACTGAACAGTTTGACTTTCGACTATGGTTTTGAAGTTCGGGCCTATCAGCAAGAGGCCATTCTTGCAGTGGAAAGCGCGATTCGCAACGGGCAAACCAACTGCCTAGTCGCCATGGCAACCGGGACTGGCAAAACCAAGACCGCCATCGCCTTGATTTACCGTCTACTCAAGTCACAGCGTTTCCGCCGCATCCTGTTCATCGTGGACCGTTCGGCCTTGGGTGAACAAGCCGCCAATGCCTTCAAGGAAACCCGCATGGACGGGCTGCAATACTTCGCCGACATCTTTGGCATCAAGGAACTGGCCGACCAGAAGCCAGAAATCGAAACCAAAGTCCATATCGCCACGGTGCAGGGCTTGGTGCAGCGCATCCTCTATGCCGAGCAAAGCGAACGCGCCCTCAATGTCGATGATTACGATTGCATCATCGTCGATGAATGCCACCGGGGTTATCTGCTGGACAAGGAACTATCGGAAACCGAACAAACTTTCCGCGACCAGTCCGATTACATCTCCAAATACCGCCGTGTTGTGGATTATTTCGATGCCGTCCGCATCGGACTGACCGCCACTCCCGCCCTGCACACCACGGAAATTTTCGGCCCGCCGGTTTACACCTACACCTACCGTGAGGCGGTGCTAGATGGCGTGTTGGTGGATCATCTGCCGCCCATCACGTTTAGAACCGAACTCAATCAGAAAGGCATCCACTTTAAAGTCGGCGAAAAAGTTGAAGTCTACCTACCCGATGCTGGCAAGGTGGAAACCCACACACTGCCCGACGAACAGAATTTTGAAGTGGCAGAATTCAACCGCAAAGTGTTGACCGAATCGTTTAATCAAGTCATCTGCGAAGAACTGGTCAACCACCTGATGCCGTTTGGCCCGGACAAGACGCTGGTGTTTTGTGTCAACGACCTCCATGCCGATTTAGTCACTCGTTTGTTGAAGGAGGCTTTTAAGGTCAAATACGCCGACGAAATCACCGATGACATGGTGCTGAAAATCACCGGAGCCAGCGACAAGCCGCTACAACTGATCCGCCGCTATCGCAATGAGGCATGGCCCACCATCGCCGTGACCGTCGACTTGCTGACCACCGGCATCGACGTGCCGAAGATCACCAACTTGGTATTTCTGCGCAAGGTCAATAGCCGCATCCTGTTTGAGCAGATGCTAGGCCGCGCTACCCGGCCTTGTGATGAAATCGGCAAGGAAGTCTTCCGCATTTTCGATGGCGTAGGCACTTACGCCGACATGCAAGCGGTCTCCAACATGCGCCCGGTCGTGGTCAATGTCAACATCAGCTTCACTCAATTGGCGGCAGAACTTACCAGTGAACTGCCGGAAGAAGCCAAGCAATTGGCCCGTGACCATTTCATCGCCAAATTGCAACGTCAAGCCCGTCATCTATCAGACCAAGACAAATCGGCCTTTGAAGCCCATGCCGGGCAAACGCCAAAAGAGTTGGTAAAGCAACTCAAGGCCATGAGCCTGCCCAAGGTCGCCGAGTGGTTCACCAAAAACCCTTGGCTTGCCGAACTACTGGACAACCGCACCCGCTTACCCGCCAATCCGTTTTTTATTTCCCATCACGAAGACAAACTGCTTGAAGTCGGCAACCACTTTGGCAAACCGGAAGACTATCTGGACAGCTTCTCGCGCTTCATCACCGAACATGCCAACGACATCCCGGCTTTAATTACCGTGCTGCAAAAACCCCGAGAACTGACGCGCAAGGAATTGAAAGCACTGGCCGTCGCCTTGGAAACCCATGGATTCAGAGAAAGGGATTTGGATGCCGCATGGCAAACCAAAACCAATCATGAAATCGCCGCTGGCATTCTGGGCTACATCCGCCAAGCCGCCTTGGGCGATGCGCTAGTCCCTTTTGCCGAGCGGGTGGACAAGGCCGTTACCGCCATTCAATCTAAGCACGACTTTTCGCCCGTGCAAAAGCAATGGCTGACCAAGCTGGCGAAGCAACTCAAGAGCAACTTTGTGCTGGATCGGGAAACCCTAGAAACCGGTACATTGAAAAAGGACGGCGGCTTCAAGCGCATTGACAAAATATTCGATGGCGGGCTGGACAGCTTGCTGGCGGAACTCAACGAGTCACTGTGGGCAAAACAAGCCTGAAAAATGCTAAATTAAGCTACAAAGTTCCCTCCCCCAACGGGGGAGGGTTAAGGAGGGGGCGAGTTAAATCAGGCACTTCGCAACCATTTGATCGCTCCCCCGGTGGAGGGAGGGAATCATTCAACAGGATTTGGATTTTTGGTGTGGTGCAAATCAAGGAAGCTTTGCCTCCGCAATGCTATAAAAAATAGAAATTAAAAGCCTTACTTCAGGAGTTTTGAATGCTTGCCAAAATGACCTCCAAGAACCAAATTACCTTGCCCAAGGCGGTGGCGGCCCAAGTGCCAACCGCTGAATATTTCGAGGTGGAAGTCGAAGGCGGGCGCATTGTGCTGACCCCGGTTCGCGTCCAGAAGGCTGATGCCGTGCGGGAAAAGCTGGCCCAACTCGGCAACGCTGAAAATGATGTTGACGATGCCGTGGCATGGGCTAGAGGCCAAGAATGAGCTTGCGTGTCGTCATCGACACCAACATCGTCCTATCCGCTTTGCTATAGAATTAAACAATCGTTTAAACCGCTTACAAAAATCCCCTCCCCCAACGGGGGAGGGCTAGGGTGGGGGCGAAAAAAATGACAAATCTAAATTGACTATATGACCCAAGCCACCCAAGACATCGTTCAAAAACTCTGGAATCTCTGCAACGTCCTGCGTGACGACGGCGTGACCTATCACCAATATGTCACTGAGTTGACCTATCTGCTGTTCCTCAAAATGGCGAAGGAAACCAGCACCGAGGACAAACTGCCGGAAGGCTACCGCTGGGATGATTTGGAAAACAAAGCCCGTGCCGCCGACCTGTTGTATTACAAAGAGCTATTGCTGCATTTAGGGTCCAACGGCAGCCGCATCACGCAAGAAATCTTCGCCGAGGCCAACACCTTCCTGCGCAAGCCCAGCACCTTGGCGCAACTGGTCGCCAGCATTGACTCGCTAGACTGGTATTCCGCCAAAGACGAAGGCTTGGGCGATTTGTACGAAGGGCTTTTGGAAAAGAACGCCAGCGAGAAGAAATCCGGGGCCGGCCAATACTTCACCCCGCGAGTGCTGATTGATGTGATGGTCGAACTCAGCCAACCACAATTGGGCGAGGTCATCCAAGACCCGGCGGCGGGTACGGGCGGGTTCCTGATTAGCGCCTACCACTATTTGCACAACCAACACGATTTTGACGATTTCAGCGTCGAACAATACGCCAAGGTGCAAAAGCAGTTTTACGGTATGGAATTCGTCCACGATGCCTACCGCTTGGCCTTGATGAATTTGATGCTGCACGACTTGGAAGCCGATGGCGACATCGGGATACGCTTCGGCGACACGCTGTCATCGGAAGGCGAACGCTTGCCCAAGGCTGACTTGATCCTGACCAATCCGCCCTTCGGCACGAAGAAAGGCGGCGGCTTGCCGACCCGTACCGACTTCACCTACCCGACCAGCAACAAGCAACTCGCCTTCCTGCAACACATCTACCGTAGCCTCAAACCCGGCGGAAGGGCGGCGGTGGTGTTGCCCGACAACGTGCTGTTTGAATCCGGGCAAGGCCGCGACATCCGCCGCGATCTGATGGACAAATGCAACCTGCATACCCTGCTGCGCTTGCCTACCGGCATTTTCTACGCCCAAGGCGTGAAAACGAATGTGCTGTTTTTCACCAAGAAAAGCGATGCTGCCAAGGGCGCGACCCAAACCGTGTGGATTTACGACCTCCGCGCCAACATGGCTCAGTTTGGCAAACGCACCGCGCTCACTCATGAACATTTCTACGACTTCATCAAAGCCTATGGTGAAGACAAAAACGGACTATCCCCACGCACCGATCTAGGCGAAACCGGACGCTTCCGCTGTTTCACCCGTGCCGACATTGCCGCCCGTGACGACAGCTTGGACATTGCCTGGCTCAAGGACGACTCCGCCACCGATGCCGCCGACCTGCCGGAACCGGAAGCCCTCGCCCAACAAGCCATGCTGGAACTGGAAGGCGTATTTGCGGATTTGAAGGAGTTGATGGAGGCTTTGGGGGTGGAAGAAGAGGACACGGCGTAGCGATGCCGACAGCCGAGAAACTATGTACACTATGATGTACATTTACCCATCCAAACGGGACTTCCAATGAAACAAGCGACCTTTTCCGAACTGCGCAAAAACGCCAAGCTTTTCTTTGATATGGTCGAAGCGGGCGAGTCGGTGCGAATTCTCCGCAACGGCAAGCCGGTAGCCGACCTTGTACCCACCTCAGCCGAAATGCCTTCTTGGAAACGCCGCAATGTCCAGCCACTGGTGATTGAAGGTGTTTCGGTCAGCCAGATGATCCTAGACGAACGCCAAGCCGAGGAATGATGCGAGTATTTTTTGATTCTTCCGCTTTCGTCAAACGCTATATCCAAGAACAAGGTAGCGAAGACGTTTTGCGTTGGTGCGAGCAAGCAACGGAACTGGGACTCGCGGTGATTGCCTTGCCCGAAATGGTTTCGGCTCTGTGCCGTTTGCTGAGGGAAGAGCGGATAACCGAAGTCCAATACCGACAACTGAAATCCGTCCTGTTTCTGGATGTGGAAGACATCGCCTTGTGCGACCTGACCCCGCAAGTGATTCATCATGCAGTCAGAAGGCTTGAGTCTCATGTATTGCGCGGCATGGATGCCATTCATATCGGCTGTGCAGTGGCATGGCAAGCGGAAGCCTTCATCACGGCGGATTCAAGGCAGAGTGTAGCGGCACAAGCAGCAGGATTGAAGGTGGTGGAGTTATGAACGGAAAGTATGCGAGCTTTGAAGTTAGGAGAGGTATACTGAGTAAAATGCCTAATATTCAGGGAAGTTGGGAAATAACTAAACTGGAATATTTGGCCTCAAAAATACAGTATGGATACACTGCAAAATCAAGCAATAAAAAAATCGGCCCTAGGCTTCTCCGTATTACAGATATACAGAATGATTCTGTAACATGGAATACTGTTCCCTATTGTGAAATCAATGAAAAGGACAAACTTAATTATCTTCTTAACCAAAATGACATTGTTTTCGCAAGAACCGGTGCAACGGTTGGAAAAAGCTACTTGATAACTGGTGAAATACCTGAGTCGGTGTTTGCGTCTTATTTGATAAGAGTTCAAGTGAACGAAGGAGTGAATTCAAGGTATCTTGCATATTATTTTAGATCGCCTGACTACTGGGATCAAATCATCGAAAATGCGGCGGGGATTGGTCAACCTAACGTAAATGGCACAAAGCTCGCTCAATTAAAGATTCCTATTGCCCCTATCAACGAACAAAAACGCATCGCCGACAAACTCGACCAAACGCTGGCTATCGTCGAGCGGGCGAAGGCGCGGCTGGTCCGTGTGCCGGAAATCCTCAAGCAATTCCGCCAAAGCGTCCTTGCCGCCGGCACCGACGGGCGATTGACGGAGGATTGGCGTAATGAGTTTGGCGGAAACAGCCAATGGAAGACTGTTAATGTTGGATCACTTTTAACCGATATTCGTTATGGAACAGCGAAAAAATGCCATTACGAGCCAAAAGAAATTCCTGTTATTCGAATACCCAACTTAACTGATGGACGAATAACCCATGAAAATATGAAATATGCCAAATTCGATGAGAGTGAGTATCAGAAACTTGCACTAATCAAAGGCGACATTCTGATAATCCGTTCAAACGGGAGTGTTGACTTAGTTGGGAGAACGGCACTGGTATCGGAAAAGGAAGATGGATTTCTTTATGCCGGGTATCTAATTCGCATACGCGCAAATCTACAACGTGTAATCTCTCCTTATCTGTCTTTGGCATTATCAAGTCCTAATTGTCGAAATTCTATCGTACTTACTGCTCGTTCGACCAGTGGGGTCAACAACATAAACACGGAAGAAATTAAAGCATTATCCATTGAATTGCCTGAAATTTTCGAGCAACACGAAATAGTCCGCCGTGTCGAAACGCTCTTCGCCCTAGCTGACCGCATCGAAGCCCGCTATCAAGCCATTGCCCAACATGTGGATAAACTGACTCAAGCCTTATTAGCTAAAGCCTTTCGTGGCGAATTGGTACCACAAGACCCCAACGACGAACCTGCCAGCGAACTGCTGGCGCGTATCGCTGCAACTCCTCGTGCAACCTCCACGACTAAACCAAACACCCGCAAACCACCCACACCTAAGCCCGTTCGTGCTCCCAAGGAGAATGCCGCCATGACCAAGAGTCGCCAAGACGAAGAAGTCAAAGATAAACCCTACCTTGCTGAACATTTACGCTTGCTTGGAGGTTCAACCCCTGTCGAAGCTTTGTTCAAAGCATCCGAGCTTCCCGTGGCAGATTTCTATAAACAACTGGCTTGGGAAGTAGAACAAGGCTTTGTGCGCGACGGCGAATCATTTTTGGAGGTGGCTGATGAGGCTTGATCGAGTCTACATTGACGGCTTCAAGAATTTGAAGCAAGTCACTGTTGATTTCGACGAGAGAAAATTGACTACTGTGGTGATTGGCCAGAATGGTTCAGGCAAGTCAAACTTGATCGAAGCCATCATCAGCGTTTTTCGATGGGTGGACATGCGCCGCAATGAGCCAAGGTTTCTCTATCAGATTGATTATCGAATCGACGGTACTAAAGTTTGCTTATCCAATCAGCAGGGCAAAGCTGCAATTTCTGTAGACGGCAAGGAAGTTAGTCGTACTGATTTCGAGCGGCGAAAGTCGGATTGGTTTCCTGATTTAGTCTTTGGCTACTATTCGGGAGGTAGCCGACGGCTTGAGGCATTGTTCGATAGCCATCAACGCCGCTACTACGATGCCATCAAACACAATAACGACGATGCCGATTGCGCACTGGCTTTGAAAAATCGCCGTCTGTTCTACTGCCGCCCCATTCACGGTGTCATGGCCTTACTCACCTTCTTTGTCTTTCCCAACAGGAAGATAGAAGAGGAATTGAAGGCAAAGCTCGGCATTACCGGATTCCATTCGATGTTGGCCCACTTTCGTGAGCCTTGGTTCGCCAAAGGAGGAAAAGACAAAAAGGCTGAGCAAGCCAGTGATTTTTGGGGTGCAGCAGGACTTGCTGGACGAACAGCGCGTGGTCTTAAAACGGTGGCGTTTCACCCTATGGCTTTAGTGGGCAACAGTATTGACGATTATCGTGAGAAACAGCAGCCCGAAGCCCAATACGCCACTTTCTTGCCTAATTTGTGCCGCCTTAAACAGTTTGCCATGGCTTTTAGAGATGACCGTGAGATGTTCTTTGCGCTTGAGGCTATGGATATTTCCGACCTCATTCGTGAACTTTACGTCTGGTTAACCCGAAAAAACGATGCTTCTGGTGATGTGGGTTTTGCCGACCTTTCGGATGGCGAACGGCAATTATTGATGGTTCTTGGATTGATACGAGTTTCAAGGGGCAAACGTGCGCTGTTCCTGCTTGATGAACCAGACACTCACCTCAATCCACACTGGCAATATAGCTACCTAAAATTGATTGAGGATTGGACAGATATTGCCAACGATGCCGAAAACTGCCATATCATCCTGACTTCACACAATCCTTTGACCGTATCGGCGCTCACTCGTGATGAAGTTCGCGTAATGAATACCGAGGAAGATGGCAGTACGACGGTTACGCCACCCTACGCCGACCCTAAAGGCATGGGTTTCACATCAACCTTGACTGAAATATTCGGCCTACCAACCAGCTTGGATATTGAAACGCAGAGCCTAGTTGATGATCGTAACTCGTTGGCTAGAATTCAGCAGAAGACCGACGAACAGGAGAAGGAACTTATCGAAATCAACGATAAGCTTGCTCGCCTAGGCTTCTTGTTTGAGGATAGAGAACCGCTTTACAAGGACTTTCTTCGCGCTTGGCAGGATGTGCGCTATGCCAATCGCCCACCTTTGACTCAAACGCAGATCGAGGCGCGTCATCGGGCTATGAAAGAATTGATTATTAGACTCAAGGACATGGAGGAGCAGCCTTGATCTATGTAAAAAGAGACCCCTCGCTCATTCCAGATCAGTTACTTCAAGTTGCTGAACGTGCTCAGCAAATACTCGAAACCTTGCCACCAGCAGATCGCAAAGCCTTCATTGAGAAGAAGTCGCATATTTGGCGTTCATTCGCCAGATACCTAGCCAAAATGTCATATGGAAAGTGTTGGTACTCTGAGAGCAACGACCCTCAATCTTTTTTCGATGTTGACCACTTTCGACCAAAAAAAGCTGCTATGCGCTCAGGGACTCTCACGGATGATGGCTACCCTTGGTTGGCATTCTCATGGGAAAACTTCCGTTACTCGGCTGGAAAGTCGAATCGACTGAATACAGACGAGGGAACCGACAAAGTTGTCGGCAAGGGAAGTTGGTTCCCTTTGTTGGCAGGGAGTAAAGTCGCAGACTGGGCAAATCGTTGTGAAGCTTTTGAAAAACCAATTCTGATTGATCCTACTGTCAGAGGGGATGTAGATTTATTAGACGTTGATGCAAATGGATATATGCAACCAAGTTGTTCTTGTATCGGGCCGGACAAGCAAGAACGAGTCAAACGATCAATAGAGCTTTACGGTCTCAACTTGGGAAATCTGGTGTCTGCCCGCAAGCGTGTCTTACGCGATGTGCAAGACAATTACGATAATTTAATGGATTTGATTATGGCAAACCATGATCTATTTTCGATCGAACGGCTGATTTCACAAATTAGACGAGCAACTAGTTCAGATGCTCCATATGCGAGAACTGCCCGCTCCAAACTGTATTCACTACCAGATGGCGCAAGGTTTTGTGCTCAACCAGAAGACGGGCCAAACCAAAATATCTAGCAATGCTTATTCCTTAACGCCACATCATACAAATTTAATTCGCTTAATAATTGAGCCAAAGATCTGTTGCAACTTCATCAGGAGCCACAATGAGCTTTAACCTTTGCAAAGCCCAAGTCCAAGAGAAGTGACCAGCTTGGAGCATAAGTGTGGTCTTTTCGCCAAATTTCTCCTTACTAAATCGTCGCGTTGGAATACCATGGGGCTAATGCCACGAGCTTGACCCTCAATAACCGTCAATAATGTAATAATCCAGCGAATCGCCAAACGCCCCGGCCTGTTTGTCAACACGCACGCAAAGCCTATTCGGTTTGCCAGGGCTATCGCAATGGTTCAAAACGGCTTTGCTGCCTTTTTTGTCCAAACTGGCGACGACCGCCTGCCCGGCGTCAATCTGAGTTTGAAGTCGATCCAGTTTCGACTCATTCCAAGACATCATCAGGATAGACATGATTGATGCTGATGCCAAGATGGCAATGAATATCATGACTAACTTGGCCGTCCACCGCCATGAAAGTGATCGCGCCACTTGGCGCAGCTCATTCGCGGCGTTGGCGAAGCAGGCTTCGGTTTTTCTGGACGTTTCCTCGAACTGGGCGTGGCGATCCACCAGGCTCCGTATCGCGGCCTTCGTTGCTGCGTCGGCGAATTGAGTGGTCGCATGCTGGAATATTTCGGCAGACTTGACCAGCTTGTCAGCCTCGCGGCGCAGCATCGAGGCCGCTTGAGTATCCGCCTGTATCGACTCAATCCGGTCGAGGATGGCTTTGAATTCAAGCAGCATGTCATGGTAAAAGAACTCTTGGCGGGTGCGCGGTTCAGTCAGGGAGGGCAAATCCAACTTGTTCACTACGCATTACCGAACAATGCTTCAAACACCTGATCCAAATTCCGGCTGGTGCTTTTCGACATCGACTTCATCGTATAGCGGTCGATGCATTCGAACCGTCGGCGGGCATTCCTGTCCTTACCTTCCCCATCCAAGTCAACCGGTAAACTCCGGGCTTCCGCCTTGTAGTCGGTTTCGTCGGCTAGCACCTGGGTTACGGTCATTTGCTTCAACACCAGCAGGCTATAAAGTTCGTTTTTAAAGATTGCAGCCTTGGTGTCCGCCGTGCAAAGCTTATGCTGTTCGGAAAATGCCAGGATTGGCCCAAACTCCGAGGACACGTCATCTTTGACCCGGTTGAAAACCAGCTTGATCTTTTCCGGTGGGATGCCGAACCCCGACAAGATGGCAACCGTCCGCATCGTGTCCTTTTGCTCTTTAATGCCATCAGAAACCGGCACAAGAAAGCAGTCGAACTCGAACTTGGCCTCATCATGCTTGACCATGCCGTCAAGAAACAACTCGACGTTCGATGCGCCGACATCAATGATGGCATCGTCTAGCAAAATCAGCCTTTCAATCAGCTTTGAAAATTGTGCGCCTGCGTATTTTTCAACCTTGACCCCCGCCAACTCCCTCGTCGTGTCATTCAGCGTCTCCACCGCGATGACCGGCGCATTGCCCATGCGAGGCGATAATAAATTGGCGGCAATGGTGGTTTTACCCACATTGCCCGTTAAATTCAATACTGCGACTTTCATGTTCTTCCCCTTAGCGGTAGTTGTCAAAATCAATTTCAAGGCTTTTGGCTTTGCGAATATCGGTCGGATCGGCGATGGTGCGGTTAGGCGTTCCGGCCTTTTCCGCTTGTCCCGGTTCGACTATGTCGACAGGTTTGGCTTTAGGTGGACAAGCCGACTCGGGCCGCCGCTTCATGAATGCGCGGACGGCTTCGCGGGACACTAGCACCCCGTTCAACCCCAACCACTGGCGAATTTGGTCGTCGGTGTAGCCTGACCGTTTCAAGTCGAAAATGCCCGATGCAAACGGTTCAAGTTGCGAACTACGCTTCCCTGGCCTTTCGCTAATTTTGAACGCATCAACATCCACCTATAACCCCCCGATATTTAATTCAACCAAGTTCCTAAAAAAATATTCCGAGACAATACAATCTCTTGCAAGTACATGCAAGCGGATGCAACCCAAATGCATGACCATGCAAGCGTAAGCTACCCGTTGCAACACGAATGCAACGGTCTTGCAATGCAGATGCATGGAAAAGCAGGTTAGATCGTTACTGCGAGGCCAATGGGCGTTACTGACCGAAACTGAAAAGCGTCAGTAACGGGGGGAGGCGATAAAAATGAGCGTTACTGTCACTGGAAATTTCACAATGACTTTTCTGAAACGGGTGCAGTCCCCTCTGTGGAAGCAATGGCAAAAAAAGAATTCAACCTTCGGCAATTTAGTGTGGGTTTCTTAGACCATCGGGCTATTCCAAGCCAATGGCTTCGGCGGTAAAGGCTTCGCACCCGCAAAGGGTCAGGCAAGAAAAACTACCCGTTTTCCATCATGTCGGCCAGTTCAACCGCCCGGTTGCCAACCTGTGTGGCCCATTTGCTTGAGAGCATCTCCTCCGCCGCGCCGGAATAATCGCCATCCTGCAAATTCGACAACATGCGGGTGAACCCCAGAAGCCCGTCCACGCCCAGATTGAACGCCATGGAAATCAGCACATTCTGCCTTGCCGCCGAGAGGCTCCTCCACCAAGGCAACCTCGCATCAAGCTGTTGGGTTACCCGGTCAATGTCATGATGCAACAGCATCATGGCTTCCTCCCGGGTGATGCCGGTGTCGTCAAGGTTCCTGCCCACCCCGATGGTCAGTTTGTTGCTGGCATCCGTGTAGGGTCTCAATTGCAAGCCTTCATGCTGGATCAGCAGTTCCTCGATGCTGTAGGAGCTGTAGGCCGAAGGCGTCGAAACGTGGGGCGACCCGCTGTGGGACTTTTTGTGGGCGCAGGCTGAAATCGACAGGTAAACGAACAATAGGGCGGCAAGCTTTATCAATTTGGATTGGATGTTTGACATTATCGGCTCTGTTTTTTTATGACGGTGACGATTGGGTGATTCGATACAGCGCAATAAGCGACTTGTTCCGTAACTCATGTCTTACACGACCCTGTGCCGGAGGTCGCGGTGAACCACACAAGTGTGGGCAATCCAAGCGTGTGGGCCAAGTCGCCTTCATTATGAAAGCCAAGGGTCGGTTGGCAAACTGACGTAAATCCGTCGAGTGATCGGCATAAAAATCCCCCCGTATTCAGTAACAATATGAAGTCATTCAATCACGCAGAAACCCGTAAAATACCATCGCATTATGTCATCAAATTCAGGCGAATTTGCGAAATTTAGCCCGCTTGGCTGAGGCAAACACGCTAAAATAGCGACAACTCCTTCAATCTTTTCAAGTCACAGAAAAACGGGTTTAATCATGTGCGGTCGTTTCATGCTGAAAAGCTTGTCGGCGGGGATTGCCGGCCAATTAGGGCTAGTTGATGCCCTGGGCTTTTACCCCACGACAACATTGCAGAGCCGAAAGAATGGTCTTTGACGAAAAATTGCTGGACTGCATCAGTCAAGCGCGGCACGTGGTGGTATTCACCGGGGCGGGCGTGTCCGCCGAAAGCGGCATCCCGACCTTCCGCGATGCGCAAACCGGGCTTTGGACCGAATACGACGCGGCGACGTTGGCCAGCCCGGAAGGTTTCCGGGCCGACCCGGCCTTGGTCTGGGGCTGGTACGAATGGCGGCGCATGAAAGTCTTGCAGGCAAAGCCGAACCCGGCCCATCTCACCATCGCCGAATTGGCGGAAAAGGTTCCCCGATTGACTTTGGTCACTCAAAACGTCGATGATTTGCATGAGCGCGCAGGGAGTGACAACCCGATCCATCTGCATGGTTGCTTGCATCGTCCACGATGCTTTGCCTGTGCCAAGCCTTTTGACTACCCGCCCGGCATTCCCGAAGAACCCGAGGGCGGAAGGCGATTGGAACCCCCTCGTTGCGTCCACTGCGGGGGATATATTCGACCCGGCGTGGTGTGGTTTGGCGAAAGCTTACCAGAAGAGGCATGGAATGCCGCTCAACAAGCCGCCCAACATTGCGACTTGCTGTTTTCGATAGGCACGTCCTCCCTGGTTTGGCCTGCGGCCCAATTGCCGGAAACAGCAGCACGAAACGGTGCGGCCATCGTGCAAATCAACCCGGAACCGACCGCGTTGGATCGCACGGCACGTTTCAACTTGCGCGGCAAGGCCGGAGACATCCTACCTGCGCTGCTGGAAGCCCTGTAAGAAATAATTTTTGATTGAGGGGCTCTTGCCCAGTCGCTTTAACATTAATTTTCGGTAACATACGCCGAGCAAAAGATGATAGCCTTTTTGCCGTATTCCGATGAACCCCAACCCAGTGGACACGCCCATGCGCACCAAGAAAGAACTTATCGACGCCCTCTCGGAACGAACCCAACAATCCAAAATCGACACCGAGGCATTCCTTGACGCGCTGGGCGATTGTATCCGCGAATCCCTGGCGCAAGGCAACGAAGCCGTCCTGCCGGGGATCGGCAAGCTCACGGTCAAGGAAAGGCCGGCCAGAACCGGCAGGAACCCGGCGACGGGCGAGCCCATCCAGATTGCCGCCCGCAAAGCCCCGGCCTTCAGCGCGTCGAAGGCGTTGAAAGACGCGGTTGGGGGGTAAATTTAAATTAAGGGGGGCGAAGGGAGTGACTAGCCACTTTGACCCTCCCCATTCCGTATCAGCAACACAAACCGATAAAACCGACTAAACCTACAAATCAGCCACCGGCAAGGCATGTTTTGCGAGGGATGCGCAGTCGGTTTTGTAGGCATGGCGCACAAAATGAAACGATTTTATACCAAAATATTTATGCCTGACTACTTATATCAATAAGTTACATCATGTGTAGCATGGATTCAGGGAATATTATTCCGCGAAGTATTTGCAAACAATTCGGTTAAATTGAGAAAAATGCTCACCATTCCGGCTTGATATGTCCTGACAGCACAGCACTGCATGAATTCTCAACTGTAAAATGTATCAAATCAACTGCATTGTTTTTGACAGTAGCCGAGCTTTTATTTTTACTCGATAGTGAATGTGAAGAAGCCTACCTCAAAAGAATGACATTCTGTAACATTAAAGTCACTTGTTTGCAATTTTTCAGATGAATAATATGAAAATTGGGAGCTTATTGCTTCCATAGATCGAATGGTCAAACTGAAAATGCTAATGAGGAATCATAAGGTATGTCACCATCTAGCCAAGGCGGGTTTCGCCAACAAAACCACCCCATCCAATGTGCCATATTCATAGCGTTATGCCTAAGTTCCACTTCTTGCTTTGCCGCCAACGAATTGGCTGGAAGGGCAGTCCTGCCTGCCGCCACGTTTGCCGAGGGGCCAAGTTCCGGTCAATATATCGGCAAAGGGCCGATCAACTTCCAGCGTGTCCCTTTCAAAAATAAGCAACCCGTGCAGGGTGTATCAGCCGTAGTGGACCTTGGTAATGGCGATTTTGGTGTCATGCTCGACAATGGTTACGGGTCGATGGAAAACTCGGCTGACTTCAATCTTCGCGCCTATTTGATTCATCCAAATTTCAAGACGGCAAGCGGGGGTGCAGGCAATATTGACGTGGGAGGTTTCATCGAACTTCACGATCCCGATAAAAAGATTCCTTTTGCCATCACCAACCAGTTCACCAAAGACCGTGTATTGACCGGGGCGGATTTCGATCTGGAATCAGTACAGAGAGCCAAGGACGGAACGCTTTGGTTCGGCGATGAATTTGGACCCTTCATCTTGCATACCAAAGCGGATGGCAAAATTATCGAGGGTTTTCAGTTGCCGGATTTTAATCCAGCTTATGCGGGCAAATTTGTCCGTTCGCCGCAGAACCCGCTTAACGAAGAAGCCAGTGCCGTTCGCATCATGAACGCGGTGCGGAGTCATGCCCAACTGTACGGCAATTTTAAAACCCCGGTATTCTCGCCCTACCATGTGGAATTGAAATTCCCGGCGGATAGCAAATTTCCGGCCTCCAGCCCGGATGAGCATTACGCTCGTGGCAAGAACACCCCGGCGGATTTGAAAGTGGCCGCCAGTGATATTTTCGACATCAAGTCCATTCAAGCGGCAGGCTACTCGATAGTCACTTGGACGGTCAACGACTCATCCCGCATGAATCTGTTGCTGGCGAAAGGTGTCAACGGCATCATCTCCGACCGCTCGGACTTGTTGCTGGATGCCGTGCGTAAATTCGATGCCAATGGCGACGGGGTTCTCGGCGATTACATCGGGGCCGATGGGTTGATCGACATAACCAAGTTCGACGCACAAGGCCATCGTGGTAGCCGCGACCTGCGCCCGGAGAATACTTTGCCAGCTTTTGAAGCGGCACTAGATAACTTGATGACCACGCTAGAGACCGACACCGGCATCACTAAAGATGGCATACCGGTCCACAGCCATGACCCTTACATTGAGGCAGCCAAATGCCGTCGAGCCGATGGGGCGGCCTACGCTGAAAAGAATCAATTGCTGATTAAAGACTTGACCGTGGCCGAGCTGCAATCCAAGTTTGTCTGCGACAAGGTATTCCGTGGCGCTTCGCAGACCAACGACCTTAGCCTGTCGCCAGTTGCCGTGGCCTTTGCCAAGAAACAAGGCTTGCCTAATCCTTATGTGATGCACACAACCCAACAGTTCTTCGATTTCGTAAAGTTCTATGCGGATTACTATCAAACGGGTGACGGCAACAGTCATCCTGATGCCAGTCTGCGCTGGAGAAATGCCCAGAAAGTGCGCTTCAACATCGAAACCAAGGTCAACCCGCGCAGCGACAAGGACAACCTCGGCAATGTGTATAAGGACCGCACGATAGACTATTCGACCTTTGCGGAAACCTTGGCTAATGTCATCGAAGACAACGCCATGCAAGACCGGGCCGACATCCAGAGCTTTGACTTCAGAACTTTGTTGTATGTGCAAAAATACCACCCGACCATCCGCACCGTCTACTTGTTCGGCGACTTCCCCATCATCACCGATCCGGCACGTTTGGCCGACTCAGATGATGGCACCAACATGCAGGATGAAAACGGCAAGAACACCCCGTGGATGGCGGGTTTGTACTGGCCCTACCGTGAAACCGTACAGTCGAACCCCGTGCGCGCCAAAACGAGTGGCGGGTTTGAAGGCATGGCCATCAATGCCAGTGGCGACAAGCTCTATCCGTTACTGGAAGTGCCGCTGGACGGGGATGACAGCAAGACTTTGTTGATCCATGAGTTCGACTTAAAGTCGAATAAATACACGGGTGTCCAATATAAATATCCGCTGGAAGCCGCAGGCAATCATATCGGTGAATTCATCCTGAACTCTCCCGATCATGGCATCATCATAGAACGAGACGGCACGCAAGGCAACCTCAATGGCTTCAAGCGCATTTATGAAGTCAACCCCGGTGCCGCCGGTGCACCGCTGGTCAAGCGTTTGGCAGTGGATTTGATGAAATTATCCGATCCCAGCCAGATTTCGCTGCCGGGTTTGGTCGGCGATGTCGGGTTAGGTGCCAATTTTGCTTTCCCGTTTGTCACTATAGAAAGTGTCGTGTTGCTGGCGCCGAATTTAATCGGCGTGTTGAACGACAATAACTACCCGTTTAGCATCGGACGCCATGTTGGCTCAGGCCGCCCCGATGACGAAGAGTTCATTGTCATCAAGCTAGACCAGCCGTTGCAAAGCGGCGGTTTTAAGTAACGTGTTTATCGTTCCCATGCTCCACGTCACTGCTATTACCTTTAGAACGGAGGGACGCAAGGTTCCAAGGATGAAGTGCAAGGCTTGCCTTGCCATATTTCCTAACCGCCAAAAAACCCTGGCAAGGCGAACCTTGCACTTCTAGTGTGACAAACTCTGCTGGCTGTCGGTCTACCACAGGCTAACAGCCAGCCTCATCCCTCCCTTAGTCCGCAAGGTCACTTCAGTTTCCGGCTCGACGGTGACCCCAAGTGGGATGTCAAAACGATAGTACTTGGCGATCATCGCCAACAGCAACAGACTTTCGGTCAGTGCGAAGGTATTGCTGACACGCAGCCGATACCTCGCACCAAAAGGCATAAAAGCCAACCGGTACTTGGGCTTGAATTGATCAGGCAAGAATCGCTCTAGCTGAAAACTGTCCGGCATCTCCCAACAATCGGCATGAGTCGGCGGCGACCAGGCGCAGCCCGCGCCAGCGGGGTTCCGGCGAGTGCGCGGCCAGGCTGTCCAGCAGGCGCCGGTGTAGTGGTCCGGGTGATGCAGTTGGTCCAATCGCGGGAAGGGCTGGCCCCGCGCCCCGCCACCGTCGCCTTTGGCGAGCCGGAAATCGAGGTTCTCAAGCACTTGGCCCCAACCCTGGAAGGCAAGACCGAAAAGCAGAAGAACCCGCACCCCGCCCCGTCCCTGGCGTGGGCCGCTTGGATCATAGCCCGCTTGGGCGGGTGGAAGGGCTACGCCAAAGAGCGCAAGCCCGGACCCATCACAATGTCTCGTGGCCTTAAAGCATTTACAAACCTTTGCCTTGGATGGCATCTTGCCAGAGGGCAAAAAGATGTGTGCATACACTAGCCGTTGTGGGGCAGGGGCTGCATCTGCCAGATTTGCTCGGCATACTCCCGAATAGCACGATCAGAGGAAAATTTGCCCATGCGAGCTACGTTCAAAATCGACATGCGCGTCCAGTGTGTAGGGTTGGCATAGGCGAGGTCGACTGCTTGCTGGCAGTCCACATAAGCCCGGTAGTCTGCCATTAGCAAATAATCGTCATTATGCAGCAGATGCTCGGTAAGCGGTCGGAACAGTTCGGTGTCACCCTTGGAAAACAACCCGCTGTTGATAAGGTCTATGGTGGCTTTGAGTTCCGGAACCACCTGATAGTAATCGTAAGGGTGATAACCCTCGGATTTAATGTTTACCACCTCGTCGGCGGTCAGACCGAACAGGAAGAAATTATCTGCCCCCACTTCTTCGCGAATCTCGATGTTGGCACCGTCCAATGTGCCAATGGTTAGCGCTCCATTCATGGAAAACTTCATATTACCCGTTCCCGACGCTTCCTTGCCGGCGGTGGAGATTTGCTCCGACAGGTCGGCGGCGGGGTAAATGTTTTGGGCGTGTTTGACGTTGTAGTCGGGGAGAAACACGACTTTAATGAGTTCACTGGCATCAGGATCGCGATTGATGACTTCGCCCACCGAGTTAATCAACTTTATTATCAATTTGGCCATGAAATAACCGGGGGCCGCTTTTCCTCCAAAGATAAAAGTGCGGGGGTTCATGGGCAGTGTGCGGTCGGATTTGATTCTGTTATACAGGGTGATGATGTTGAGGACGTTCAGGTGCTGGCGCTTATATTCATGGATGCGCTTCACTTGGATGTCAAATAGTGAGGCGGGATTGACGGCGATGCCGGTTCTTTCGTGGATGATTTTCGCCAGGCGCTCTTTGTTTGCCAGTTTCACTTTCGACCAAGCTTGCTGGAAATCGGCATCTTCCGCATGGTTTTCGAGTGATTTGAGGCGATTGAGGTCGGACAACCAGCCCTCGCCAATTTGCCCATCAATCAAGCGAGTCAGTTTGGGGTTGCTCAATGCTACGAAGCGACGCGGTGTCACACCGTTGGTCACATTATGAAAGCTGTCTGGGGCCATGGCATGGAAGTCCGAGAATAGCTGGCTTTTAACCAGTTCGGAATGGAGTTCTGCCACCCCGTTCACGGCATGGCTGCCGATCACCGCCAGATTGGCCATGCGCACGTATTTTTCGCCGTTCTCGTCGATGATCGACATATTGGCAACCTTATTATCATCACCCGGAAATCGTGTGCGAACTTCGTCAAGAAAGCGGCGATTGATCTCGTAGATGATTTCAAGGTGGCGAGGGAGGACACTGGCAAATAAAGGCAGAGGCCATTTTTCCAAAGCTTCCGGGAGCAATGTGTGATTGGTGTAAGAGAAGCACTTCTTAGTGATTCCCCAAGCCTGTTCCCACGTCATGACATGCTTGTCAATCAACTGCCGCATTAATTCCGCTATGCCGATGGCGGGGTGGGTATCGTTCAATTGGATGCAAAACATTTCGTGGAATCGGTCTAGCGACAATCCACGACGCTGACAAAGACGAATCATGTCCTTGATGGAACACGCCACAAAGAAGTATTGCTGCTCAAGGCGCAATTGCTTGCCTTGCATTTGCTCGTCATTGGGGTACAGTACTTTGGAAATATTTTCCGAAATGACTTTTTCTTCCACAGCCCCGTAATAATCGCCCCGGTTAAATTCTGCGAAATCAAAGGATTGGGCCGCCTCGGCACTCCATAGGCGTAGCAAGGCACAGGAGTTGACGCGAAAACCAAGGATAGGCGTGTCATAGGGAATGCCAACCACGACCCGGCTTGGTATCCAACGGACGCGGTATTCATTGTTTTCGTCGGTGTAAGGCTCGGTGTGACCACCAAACTTGACAACTTGGGAGAAAAGAGGACGGGCAATTTCCCAGGCATTGCCATGGCGTAGCCATTTGTCAGTGACCTCGACTTGCCAGCCGTCTTTGATAATCTGGTCGAAAATGCCGAACTCATAGCGTATGCCATAACCAATCGCCGGATATTGCAAAGTCGCCAGCGAATCGAGATAACAGGCTGCCAGCCGACCCAGGCCGCCATTGCCAAGCCCCGGCTCCTCCTCCAACCCGATGAATTGATCCAGGTCTAAGCCTAATTCGTCCAACGCACGACGAGCATTTTCGCTAATCCCAAGATTGAGCAGATCTTTTCCCAAGTGTGGGCCCACCAGAAATTCGGCTGAAAGGTACGAGACCTGCCGCACGTCGGGTCTATTCCACCGCTCGACCTGCTCCACCCAGCGTTGCATGATACGGTCCCGCACCGATAGGGCGATGGCTTGATAACGATCCTCTGCGGCTGACACCTCCAATGGGCGGCCTATGGCTAAATGTAGATTGTCCAGAAAGGCGGCTTTGATCGCACCGACGCTAGCCCCAGTCCTAGTATGTTCGTGTTGCTGTTCGGGAGCAGGTGTTTGGGTTGCTTTGGGAGTATTCGCGGTCATGGTTGATTCCTCAGGTGATGGTTGCTTGCCAATTGAGTCAAGCCATCAAAACATCGCACCCATACAGGGCGGAAGTCTCATGCGAGATGGCTGTCTACCCAGTCAGTATGCCGGTGTGCGCGAGATGCGATTTCCATAACTACGAGATTTAAGACTCGGCAATCTCATAAGCATTTCCTTGACATAATATGCGTATGTTAACGGGGCTTTGTTGCAGAATGATGGCAATTCGTTTTCAGAAAGTGAGTTGATTCAAATCCAACCCCGTCGCCTGAACCAAACCAACATGCCGCAGGCAGTTCCGATGCAGACAGTCCAAAAGAGCGGGTAACTTAACGACCACTCGTTTTCTGGAATGGGCATGTTCATCCCGTACACCCCGGCCAAGAAGGTCAGCGGGATGAAGATGGTTCCGATGACCGTCAGAACCTTCATGATTTCGTTCATGCGGTTTGAAACCACCACCAGGTAGGTTTCCGTCAAAGATGCTGCGATTTCCCGATAGGTTTCCAATAAGTCAATAATCTGCAAACAATTGTCGTAGACATCACGAAAATAGGTCAATGAAGTTTCGGTCAGGCACTCATGCTTGTCACGCTGCAATTGAATCACCATCTCCCGCATGGGCCAAATAGCCCGGCGAAACAGGACCAAATTGCGCTTGATCGCATGAATGTCATGCAGGGTTTCTTTGTTTGGGCGGTCGTTCAAATTGTCATCGAAAACTTCCAGGTTTTCCGCAAGGTATTCAAGCACTGGAAAATAACTGTCGACGATAGCGTCCAACAGGGCATGCAAGAGGAAGCTCACGTCATGTGTGCGCAACCTCCCGCCTGCCAATTCGACCCGGTGGAAAATCGGATCGAACACTGGGTTGTGGGCTTCTTGAAAACTGAGCAGCGTTGAACGCCCTAAAAAGATGCTGACCTGTTCGCTATGCAATGCGTGCCCGTCTATTCGCACCATTCGGGCGACGATGAACAACCGGCCTGGCTGTTCGTCTGAGCCTGGATAATCCTCAAGCTTCGGGCGTTGGGAAGCCACCAGCATGTCCTCGATTGCCAACGGATGAAGCTGATATTTTTCGGCGAAGTCGCGGACGACATCCATGCGGTTTAAACCCACCACATTTATCCAGCGAACTTTGGACCATGAAGGGCGATGGCGTTCTAGAAAATCCCCAAGGTTGTCGACCTGCTCAAGCTGCACCTGCTCGGGACAGTAATCGACACAGGTCACACGGACTGGTGCTTCGGTGCTGGGCCGGGCCGACAGGTGATAGGTTTCTATGCCTGGGCTGCTGCCGGGCGGCGGCATGTTCAACCTTGGGATATGCCGTAACGAGCAGGTAGCTTCGGTCGATGGGCTGGACAGCTTGGCCCCGTTCGGTTTGAAGGTTCCCTTGGCTTTAGGGTTGTGAGTGCTTTTGCTTTTGGGATGACGACTCATGATGGGTTCCTATTGGAAAGGCAAGGTTTGCTTTACGGCCTTATTATCCCTGATTGCTGGTGACAACTCTGTGGCAAAATGTCAAATAGGAAACAATAGCCGAATTACGCCATGAATAATGGTTTGTTCATGCTCTTGTCATGCCATTGTAATAAAGCAGGCATAGACTTGAAATTAATATAAATTACCGTGTAGGCGAGGGTCATTCAGTGAATAGATTAGGTTTTATAGCATTAATGCTGGGCATTTCCCTCAATTTAGCCTGTCTCAGTCCTGCTTCTGCGGCGGAGGATAAGATAAGGCTTACCGGTTCCGGTGCCAGTTTTCCTTTCCCGCTTTATTCTGCTTGGTTTAAAAGCTTTAGCCGCGCCCACAAGAACGCCAATATTGATTATCAGGCGAAAGGGAGCGGTGCCGGAGTCTTGGATTTCATCAACCGCACGGTTGATTTTGCAGCCAGCGACGCTGCGATGAAACCCGAGGAAATTGCCAAGGTTCAAGGTGGCGCTGTGCTGCTGCCGATGACGGCGGGTAAAATTGTCCTTGCCTACAACTTGCCCGGCAATCCTAAAGGGTTGAAATTGCCACGGGATGTGTACCCCGATATTTTCTTAGGCAAAATCACAAAATGGAATGACCCGCGCATACAAGCTGCAAATCCTAACCACAAAATGCCGGACTTGCCGATAACGGTGGTGCGGCGGGCAGACAGCAGCGGTACAACTTACGTGTTCACCAATCATTTGTCAGCGGTCAGCCCGGAATGGAAGAGTGGCCCTGGGGCAGGAACCACAGTGAATTGGCCGAGTAGCGATAAAATCATCGCCGCACCCAAGAATGACGGCGTGACCGCCACCATCAAGCAAACCCCCGGCGCCATCGGTTACATCGAGTATGCCTATGCCTTAGGAGCCAAGGTGGAGATGGCCGAATTGCAAAATAAAGAAGGCGAGTTTGTAAGGCCGACTGCGGAGAGCGGAGCGGCGACGCTGGCAACCGCGCAACTCCCGGAAAACCTAATTGCATGGGTAATGGACCCAGAGGGGGCAAAATCCTATCCGATAGCCACGTTTACGTGGATGCTATTCTACCAACAGAACTCCGACCCGGTGAAGGCAAAGATATTGCGTGAAGTCGTTGAATACGGGTTGACCGAAGGGCAGAAAATAAGTGCCAAAATGGGCTATATTCCACTTCCCGAAAACGTGGTTTCAGCAGCTCGTGCCGCTGCTGTCAAAATTCAGTGATGGTACTTGCAAGCAGGGGTTGTCAAATTTCCAGTTGAATGAATGACATCCCTTGCTTTTTTTACCTTCATTTTTTACTTTGATTATTTCGATTTAGCACTATGAATGCATTTGAACAGGCCGCTTCCACCGGGGAGCAAATCTCCGGGCCACCCTCACAGACAGATTATCTGCTTGACCGTTCGTTCCGGGGTATAGCCACTGTCTGCGCTTGGTTTATCCTTATCATTGTCGGGCTTATCATGGGGGAAATCGGTATCAAAGCGATACCTGCCATCAGTGAATATCATATTGGCTTTCTGACTGGAACGACATGGGATGTGAATAAACAAACGTTCGGCATCCTTCCTGAAATTTGGGGCACTTTGTATAGTTCGATTTTGGCATTGGTCATAGGTGGTTTTTTTGGCATCACCATGGCCATATTTCTCACCCAAGATTTCTTGCCTGCCCCTCTCGCGCTATTTTTCCGTACTGTCGTCGAACTCTTGGCGGCAATTCCCAGTGTCGTCTATGGCTTTTGGGGGATATTTGTGGTGATACCCTTCATTCGACCCTTAGCCGACTGGCTGCATACTGAATTCAGTTGGATTCCGATTTTTAGCACCAGCTTGAGCGGTCCGGGCATGTTGCCAGCGGCTTTGGTGCTGTCGATCATGATCCTGCCCACCATTGCCGCCGTTTCACAGGATGCCTTAAGACTGGTTCCATATCGCATTAAGGAGGCAGCCTACGGCTTGGGCGCAAACCGCTGGGAGGTTATCCTGAAAGTAATGCTGCCCACCGCTTCGACAGGGATTTTCGGTGCATTAGTGCTCGGATTTGGCCGGGCTTTGGGGGAAACCATGGCCTTGGCCATGCTGGTGGGCAATTCCAATCAACTCAGCCTGTCGCTGTTTTCTCCGGGCAATACGCTCGCCGCATTGTTGGCGCTAAATTTCCCCGAAGCGGGGGAGCGCGAAATACCTGTATTGATGTATGTCGCCTTGGTGCTGCTGTTGATAACCTTCGCTGTTAATATGGCTGGAACCGCGATAATGTCACTCACCTCAAATCAAATGAAGGCCGGTAAATGAGCGTAAAAAACCCATTTGATAAAGAAAATGAAATGTCGATTGGCATTCCCAGTCTAGAACGTTCTTTATTTGAACCCCGCGCATTGGTGAGTGTCTTGTTAAGCGGCGGGGCTTGGATTACTGCCATCATAGCCAGTATTCCCTTGTTTTCGGTGCTATACGGATTGGTTGTGCGCGGCGGTCATCGGTTGAGCTTGGAAGTGTTCACCGAACTTCCTCCCGCTGGCTTCGAGGAGGGCGGAGGCTTTGGCAACGCCATCGTGGGTACGCTAGTGACCGTCGGGTTCGGTGCAATCATTAGCATCCCCATCGGTATAATGGCGGCCATTTTTCTGGCTGAATTGGAGCCGGATGGCAAAGTGGCTTTTGCCGCAAAATTTTGCGCCAAGACGCTGACCGGGTTGCCATCGATATTGGCGGGTGTTTTTGCTTATGCGATGGTGGTGTTGACCACCGGCACTTATTCGGCCCCTGCGGCGGGGGTGGCCTTGGCACTGCTGATGCTTCCCACCGTCGTGCTAACGGCGGAAGAATCCATGCGGATGATCCCTGTCAACATGAAAAATGCCGCTTATGGAATGGGTTGCACCCGTAGTCAAGTCATTTGGAAGATTGTCCTGCCCACCGCATTGCCCGGGGTTTTAACTGGTGTGATGTTGGCGATTGCCCGCGCTGCCGGGGAGACTGCCCCGCTGCTTTTCACCGCGTTGTTCAGTAATTATTGGTTTATCGAAAACGGCTCGGCGCAGGTGATGGCACCTATCGCGTCCCTCTCAGTGTTGATCTACAACTTCTCTGGAATGCCTTATGAAAACCAGATCGAGCTGGCATGGACCGCTTCCCTAGTGTTGGTTTTGATGGTGCTGACGTTCAATATCCTTGCCCGGGTGTTAGGGCGTAAAAAAGTTTAAGGTGTTCGAGGAGAGACCGACCATGAAGATGAATATTAATGCGGCTGGCGAAGTGGCATTGCAAAGCGATGTAAATTCCACAGTGGTTATCGACTGCAGATTGGACAAGGTGTTTTATGGTGATTTTCAGGCCGTCAGAGATAGCCACGTACCCATCCATAAAGGCCAGATCACCGGTTTTATTGGTCCGTCGGGTTGCGGTAAGAGTACCGTTCTACGCAGCCTGAATCGAATGAATGATTTGGTGCATGGTTTTCGGTTTGAGGGCAATGTTCATTTCCATGGTCAGGATGTCTATGGAAGCAACGTAGACCCGGTGGTCGTGCGTCGCTACATCGGCATGGTGTTTCAACAGCCGAACCCATTTGCGATGAGTATTTACGACAATGTCGCCTTTGGGTTGCGCTTGAACCGTTTCAAAGGCGATGTAGCCGAGCGGGTGGAAAAAGCCCTGCGCAAAGCGGCGCTGTGGGATGAAGTCAAAGACAAGCTCAAAGCCAGTGGATTATCCCTGTCGGGCGGTCAACAACAACGGCTTTGCATTGCTAGGGCCATTGCCACGGAGCCTTCCGTGGTGTTGATGGACGAACCTTGCTCTGCGCTAGACCCCATTGCCACCCGGCGCATTGAGGAACTGATGGTCGAGTTGAAGGAAAAATACTCGATTGCCTTGGTCACACACAACATGCAACAAGCCATGCGGGTTGCCGACAAGACTGCCTTCTTCTCGGTTGACATTTCCCAGGGGGGGCGAACCGGTTACTTGGTGGAATTGGGAAACACCCAACAAATTTTTGAAGACCCCAAGGAACAGTTGACCAAGGAATACATTCGTGGCGACTTTAGTTAGTGCGGAGCAAACCATCATGATGAGCCAAAAATGGGTATCTGGACGAGTCCGATGGGATATTATCCTTTTTGTCTTGGTATGCGTTGCCGTCATGGTGTTTGGCACGGTCGCCCATGCCGGGAGCGAGAGCGTGGCTTTGCGCGGAGGCGGTGCGACATTTCCTGCACCGCTTTACCAAAGTTGGATTGTTGATTTCACTAAAAAGCACCCAGACTCAAAAATTAGCTACCAAGCCACCGGCAGTGGCGAGGGCGTTAGGGGTTTTCTCGCGGAGGAATTGGACTTTGCCGGCAGCGACGCGGCTCTCAGCGATGAACAAATCGCCAATGTCAAGAGGGGTGCCCAACTCGTGCCAATGACAGCGGGTATCATCGTGCTTGCCTATCATGTGCAGGGATTGTCCGGACCCTTAAAATTACCGAGAAATGTCTATGAGGACATTTTTGCAGGAAAAATAACCCGCTGGAACGATCCTCGTCTGCAAACGGCCAATCCCGATTTGAAGCTGCCCAACCGGAACATCACCATCATTGCCCGCCAAGATAGCAGCGGCACAACCTATGCGTTAACCAATCATTTAAGTGCTGTTAGCCAAGAATGGCGCGATCGTGGGCCAGGTGTCGGCAAAGTAGTGGATTGGCCGGGCAATTCAATGCTGTTCCATGGCAATGAAGGCGTGGCATCGCGCATTAAAATCAGTGAAGGGTCCATCGGTTATATTGAATACGGCTTTGCCAAACGCTTAGGATTGCCTATGGCTTGGCTGGAGAACAAAGCCGGGAACTTCGTCGAACCCACCGACCATTCGGGCGAGGAGACTTTGGCCCACAATGTACAACACATGCCGGCAAATCTGAGGTTGATGATACCTGACCCTGATGGCGAACAAGCCTATCCTATTGTGACCCTTAGCTGGTTACTTTTGTATCAACACTATTCGAATCCAGCGATGGCCCAAGCCATAAAAGAGTTTGCCACTTTTGGTCTCACGGATGGACAGCGATCAAGTCGTGAATTGGGTTATGTTCCGCTGCCAGCCGAAATTATAAGCCGATCCCTTAAAGCCTTGGAAAATATCCAATGATATCAATAATAGGGCAATCTTATTGAGCATTAGAGCAACGTGAAACAGATAGCGATCAATAGCCGATAAACTTAAAACAATGTGGTTCGTGAGATAAAGCAACGATGGATAGAAGAGTATCCCCAAAGAATCTCAAACCACGTCTGAATCTGCAATCTATTGAGGAATCGCTGCGCGGGGTGCAAAACTCTTTCCCTTCCATCAGTCAGGCATTGGGGAATTCGCGTGAATGTTTGGATGATGAAGTGATAAATAACCTGATGACTGGTTACACACTAGTCAATCAACTGTTGGAAGCCAATGTTGAATTATTTGCCATAGGGAATTCTGCCTTTCTGCTAGAACTTAACACACGAGTACTCTGTGGAACGGATGAACAACAGCGGCGTGAATACCATAAGCACATAGTAGCCAGTAACCGCTATTTTTATGAACGGACTGATGCGGGCATTCAAGATCTGAGCGATTGGTATGAACTGCATCAACATGGCACGGTTTGGCATCGTGCGGCTGGTATTTATATTCGTATATTGAGTGAACCACAATTATTCATTGAAGGCAATGATAGAACGGGTGCTTTGGTCATGAGTTACCTATTAGCAAAAGAGGGGCATCCTCCGTTTGTAATCAATGAAAAGAATGCCAAGACCTATTTTCAATTCTCATTTCAGATCAAAACCTTACCGAGAAATAGCTTATTTAGGTTGGTCAGAATACCCTTACTCCAAACAGTAATTGCTAACTTCATCAAAGATCAGGCCAACTTCAATTTATTGCTTTGACATTGAAACCCTAATCTTGACCTAATCATCAGCGCCGCATACCCAAAACCAGTAGGTTAGCGAGTCGGTCTAAAAATTCACAAAAACACCTATTTAATAACTGAGGGTAAAACCATGAGC
This sequence comes from uncultured Methylococcaceae bacterium, assembly GCA_903859815.1. GTDB lineage: Bacteria > Pseudomonadota > Gammaproteobacteria > Methylococcales > Methylococcaceae > Methylumidiphilus. Next base: position 27,645 of record CAIOOA010000309.1, read on the forward strand.
GCAGTTAGTCAACCTGTTCACCGGTCGGTCGATGTCGTAGACCTGACGGATTCACGGTATTATCTAAATCGAGAACTCAGTTGGCTACAATTTAATGACCGTGTTCTGCATGAAGCTTTAGACGCACGCACTCCGCTTCTGGAAAGGCTCAAATTCGCCGCAATTTTCAGTTCAAACTTGGACGAATTCTTCATGGTGCGAATCTCTGGATTGATGGAGCAACTTGAGGCAGGGGTGTTTCCAAAGAATCCTGACGGTTATTCTCCGGGGGCGCAAATTGTAGCTATTCGTAAACACTTACTTGAGAAAGTGACGGAACAGCATCTTCTGTTTGAGTCCGTGCTACGCCCTGCACTGTCTGACAAGGGAATCGTATTACTGAATTATCTTGATTTGAGCGATGGGCAATGCAAGATAGTCAAGGATTATTTTGAAGAGCATGTGTTTCCGGTGCTGACCCCCTTGAGTGTTGATCCGGCTCACCCATTTCCTCAAATGTCCAATCTCAGCCTGAATCTTGCCGTGGAGGTTGAAGACCCGGAAACGGGTGTCGAGCGATTCGCCCGTGTCAAAGTGCCTGGTAGTTTACCCCGATTCGTTACTTTGGAAGAGGGTCGGCATCAACAAGGGGGGAATTCCCCTGCTTGGGTGGGTATCCCTTTGGAACAAGTGATTGCAAAGAACCTACAGCGATTGTTTCCGGGTATGGTGGTGAAATCACATCATCTTTTTCGCATCACAAGGGATGCCGATTTTCCAGTCAAAGAAGACGAGGCCGACGATTTGTTGTCGGCAATAACCGAAGAAATCAACAAGCGGCATCTGGACGGGTTTGTTTGCCGACTTGAGGTCGAGAGCGCAATGCCGCAAGCGATCAAGGAGAAACTCGTTGAGGAACTGGAAGTGGCCCCTATGGCTGTTTATGAAATCAGCGGCTTATTGAATCTCAAGGATTTATTCTTTTTTCAAAGCTTGCCTTTTCCAGAACTCAAGGATGACCATTGGATGCCAGTTGTGCCAGCACGCTTTAGGCAAATTAGCCAAACTGTGTTGAAGAATTGTGGGCAAGCCGAGGGTAACAGCGCGATTTTCGATGAGATAAAAAAAGGGGATTTACTGATCCATCATCCGTATGAACCCTTTTCCGCAACCGTGGAAGAATTCATCACTCAAGCCGCCGTCGACCCACAAGTCATGGCGATCAAGCTGACGCTCTACCGAACTTCAGGGGACTCGACTCTTGTGCGGGCGCTCATGACGGCCGCCGAGAACCGAAAACAGGTGGTGGCTTTGGTCGAGTTAAAGGCACGGTTCGATGAGGAAAACAATATTGCCTGGGCGAAGCAATTGGAAGATTCCGGTGTGCATGTTGTTTACGGGGTGGTAGGGCTTAAAACCCACACCAAAACCATGTTGGTTGTCCGTGAAGAGGAAGGACGGGTAAAACGCTATGTTCATATTGGAACCGGCAATTACAATTCCAAAACTGCCAAACTGTATACTGACCTTGGATTGTTCAGTTGCGATGAGGATTTGGGGGTTGATTTGAGCGACTTGTTCAATTTTCTGACGGGTTATTCCCGCCATGATGCCTATCGAAAACTCCTAGTTGCGCCGCTAACGTTAAGAAACCGTATGCAGGGTTTGATTGAACGGGAAATCAGCCATGCCCGCCAAGGCAAAGGTGGGCGCATCATCGCCAAAATGAATTCGCTGGTGGATGCCGAAATGATAAACCTGCTTTACCAAGCGTCGCAGGCAGACGTCCAAATAGACCTTATTATTCGTGGCATCTGTTGCTTGCTCCCCGGTGTGATGGGCGTAAGCGAGAACATTCGAGTCATCAGCGTGATTGGCCGCTATTTGGAGCATTCACGCATCTTTTACTTTCACAACCAGGGCTGTGACGAAATCTACATCGGCAGTGCTGATTGGATGACAAGGAATCTTGACAGGCGGGTCGAGGCCGTCGTACCCATTGAGGAAGCCTCATTGAAGCAAGAACTTCGTTCGATCTTGGATTTGTATTTGCATGACAACCGCCAAGCATGGGACATGGATCAGGATGGGCAATACATTCAACGCAGGCCGGTTGGAGGTGAAGCGGAGCTTTCCTCCCAACAGCTTCTGATGGAACGCACACTTGCCGATCACTGAGGGTTCGCCTAACTGAATGATCTAATTTTTTGTGGTTTTGTCACCCTTGAAAATGCCTCTCCATTCGTTTTATTTACCTCAAAATGCGCGAAGAAAACTTTCGATTTGGATTTTGGCAAGCCTCAGCGCAGCTAGTTTGACTGCCTGTTTGGCTCCAATGACGATGGAAGCGGACGTTTTAAAGTACGATAGGGCAATGATTGATGGACTGTCACAGCAATTACTGCTAAACATCGCCCGTGCCCGCTACCATGATCCGATTCATTTCACCGGTATTTCCAATATCGCGGCAACCTACAATTACCAGATGAGCGCGGGGTTCACACCTGCATTGACGGGTGAGAGCGGGAGTGTGCTTGCTCCGATTTTTGGTGTGGGTGCGGCTGAAAACCCGACGATCAGCATCGTGCCCATTGAGGGGGCAGAATTTACCAAACGAATGCTGACGCCATTTACCGCTGACAAAGTCACCCTTTTACTTCAGCAGCACTACAATATTGATCTATTACTGCGGCTGATGGTGAGTGAACTCCGAATGCCCCGGCAAGGCAAAGACGTGGCCTTTCGTAATGATCCTTACGATATTGTGGGATACCCTGAATTCCGGCGGGTGGTTTTGCATCTATCCACCATCCAGGATAGCAATGACCTCTATATTGAACCCTTGATATACCGGCGAACGTGGACCCTGCCAGCGGAATCCATGACACCGGAAGGCTTGGAGGCTCTGGAACATAACGAGGTCACTGTGGTGTTTGACGAAAGCAAGCGGCTTTTCAGGTTGACCGCGCGCGTGACCGGTCGTATTGTGATTTCCAACTACGACCCCGAACTTCTTTCCGATGCGGAAAAGATTCGCATCAACGAAACTGCCTTGAAGGGCCCGCCAAACGAAATTATAATCGACATTCGACCTGGCTACTCCGGGGGGGAATATCCGATAACAGGAAAACTTAGGTTGCGGAGTTTTCTTTCCATTTTAACCTTCCTTGGGAAGAGCATTGAAGAGGAGCCAGAATACTTTGTGGAGAAAGACCCAAGGACACCTGACGTGACTGAAAATCCGAATCACACTATGGAGATATGGGAGGAAGAAGAAGAGCCGGAGGGTGTAAGTCTGGCTGTTCGCTACAAAGATAACTACTACGCATTGGCCTTTGACAAGGAGCATAGTTGGAATGCCTCAGGATTTCAGCTTTTGCACCAAGTCTATCAGATGGCGGTAAGCGAACTGCCTAAAACCGCCGCACCCAGCATCACCATCGCCAAGTAAGTACGGCTGACATTGCCGCCAGAACCAAACATAGGCGGGGTTTCCCCGGTTTCTGTTCATGGGGTAAGGAAAGCCAAAGGTCTGCTGACTGATCGTCCTCAACAGCATGTTGCATGCAATCAACAAAAAATAGCCGGTGGTTGCTGTGGCTCACCGTGCAGGCAGGTTCAGGCCAGCCAATGACCGGAACCTTCACTCCGATTGCTGTGCATGATGCGATCAAATTTATCCGGATCATGTTTGAGCAGATCAAGATATTCTTCTGCCAGCGTTATCCCGCGTGAGCCGCTATGTTCCTTGAACTTGGCAAGTGCGACCAGCAAAAGCTTGGCAGCCGCCCGGATTTCGCGATCTTCCCCCTCGCCATAATGCGCAACCAGTTCTTCATAGAGTGCTTCGACTTTTTCGAGTGGTGTCATGTGGGATTCCTTTTTTTGTTTATGGGGTTCAATCGTGTAGGTCAGATGTTTTGTGAACTTATTTTAATTGGCTAATACTCTCAATGGGCTAAATCATAGCAATTATTGTCCATACTGGAAAGCTTCAAGTAATCGTATCCCACGAAGCCTGAAACTGTGAGTTTGCCAAAATGAGAATTGCTGGTTCATAACCCTTGGGGTAATATTTTGATGGAAAAAATTTATTCAAGCTTAACTAAACGCAGGGGGCTTCCATGTACAACTTGTTAGGAGTGGGGATTGGGTTTATAGCATGGATAATCTTACGCTTTGTCTTAACGGGTTTTTACACCGTGAACCAGAACGAACGAGCCGTAAAGACAGTCTTCGGACGTGCCCAGCGAATAGGTAATCTGACGACCTTGGACGACCCTATAGCAGAATCACTCAGAGAAGACGAAAAGGATCGGTACTGTTTCCCTCAAGTCCGCGTGATCATGCCGGGAGGGCCTTACTTCAAGTGGCCATGGGAGAAGGTGCACAAGGTATCGATCGCTACCAAGACGATTAATATGGCCTTTGACCCGGAAACGCCCGCCGCGAACAAAAATGGAACCGTATTGGAAGCCGTCACCAAGGATCAGTTGAACACGGGTCTGACGGGCCAAATCCGAATCCAAGTATCTGAGCGAAACCTCTATGGTTACTTCTTTGGTGTCACCCATCCGATTACGCACGTGATGGGCTACTTCGTTTCCGTGCTGCGAGAAAGAATCGCGACATTCGAGGCTCCGGGTAAGAAGGAAGCGGATGGGATCGCTGAAGCGGTTTCGGTAGAGGGTATTTCAATCAACGACCTGCGCAAGAACCTGCGGGATCTGAACGAACACATGGATCGGGAATGCCAATGTTCTCAAGCTCGTTACGGCATTCGACTCGACGCTTCGCTCATCACCGGAATTGACCCGCCGCCGGAAGTCGAGTCGGCATTGGCCGCGATCAACACGGCCTATAACCAAGTATCTTCGGACATCAGCCTAGCGACGGCTAGGGCTGACCAGCGGATCGTCGAGTCTAGGCGTGCGGTGGAGATCGAAACGTTGAAATCGGAAGCTGAGATCGAACCACTGCGGCAATTAGCCGCTGAA
>CAIOOA010000310.1 GCA_903859815.1 uncultured Methylococcaceae bacterium
AAAGATGGTCAGGCGACACTCGCAATTGGGATCGGCCAGAAACTGTCTCCCTCAATCCGGACAAATCCGACCATCAGAAAAAGCAGGAATCGACACAAAATCAAAACTGAAAATGCGACATCTTACTTGACAACGACCGTTAGCCGGCAACGGGAACACCCCGACGGAAAATGTGTGCGGGGCGTCGTCCGGGTCGGATTTCTGGCCCGGTTGCAGTTTCACGAACTGGATGCCGTCCTTGATCGCCTCGGCAATGTACCAGTCCGAACCCGGCGGGGGCAGCACGGTGAAGCCTTGCCCTTGGAGCCGGGCGGAAGGGTTAGTGGCGGGCTTTAAATCCAAGCCGCCGCCGCAGCCCGCCGTCAACATCCCTACTATTGCAACGACAGACCAAGCTGTTTTATTCGTCATAAGATGCCTTTTTAAAAAAATTTGAAAATCAAACCGTATCGACAATGCCAGACCTATCGCACAACACATGCCAACCCAAAAATGCCGGAGCATGCGCATACTGGGTTTGGGTATTGCTGGATTGACAGCAATGGCTGTTGCTGGGCTGTTGCCCACGAAGAGGCTTTAATGATCATTGCCTCGCCCGCCAATGCAGAGAAAATCGTTTAAAACCTTGCGCCGTCGCGCCATTGTAAGAAATTTCTCTTGCTGCATCGAACACTGGTATGCCATTTGCTGGCTCTCGATCAGCCGGAAGATTCCGGGAATTCAATAAACTGATGAGGAGATGGCATGAGCGCAAGAAAATTGAGACTGGGTGCGTTTACACCGGGGGCCGGGCAACACATTGCCGCGTGGAGGCTGCCTGACGCACAGGCCGACGGAGCCTTGAATTTTGAGCATTACAAGCGGATCGCCCAAACCGCTGAGCGCGGGCTGTTCGACGCGCTGTTCTTGGCCGACGGGCTGGCGGCGAACTTTGGCGGCAATCTGGCCTCGGGGCGTAGCGACAAGGCGGTGGGCTTCGAGCCAGTCACCTTGTTTTCGGCGCTTTCCGTGGTCACCCATCATATCGGTTTCATTGCCACTGCCTCGACCACTTACGAAGAACCCTACCAATTGGCGCGCAAATTCGCCTCTTTGGATTATCTCAGCAACGGCAGGGCAGGCTGGAACGTTGTCACCTCGGCGGGCGATGCCCCGGCGCGGAATTTCAACTTGGATCAGCAACTCGACCACCCGGTGCGTTACGAGCGGGCAACGGAATTCGTGGCAACGGTGAAAAAATTATGGGACAGTTGGGAAGACGATGCTCTGGTTCGCGACAAGGAGTCTGGCGTGTTCTTCGCCCCGGATAAAGTCCATTCGATCAACCACAAAGGCAAGCATTTCAGGGTTGATGGCCCCTTGAACGTCGCCCGCCCACCGCAAGGCTACCCGGTCATTGTCCAAGCTGGACAGTCGGAAACCGGCAAGGAACTCGCCGCCAAGACCGCCGAAGTGGTGTTCACCGCCCAGCAGACCTTGGCCGATGCGCAAGCCTTTTACCGAGATTTGAAGGGTCGTCTGGGGAAATACGGGCGCAGCCCTGACCAGCTTAAGATCATGCCGGGAGTATTCCCGGTCGTCGCCAAGACCGAACAGGAAGCCAAGGCCAAATACCAACGACTGCAAGACTTGATTCACCCGGAGTCTGGTTTGGCCTTGTTGACCGGATTGTCAGGTGGCGAGTTGGATTTGTCGCACTATCCGATAGACGGCCCGCTGCCCGAACTGCCTGTCACCCAAGGCATCAAGAGCCGCCAGCAAATGATGATCGACATCGCTCGCACCCATAATTTCACCATCCGCCAGTTGTATCAATGGGTGGCCGGGGCGAGGGGACATTGGACCATTGTTGGCTCGGTCGAACAAATTGTCGACCAGTTGCAAGAATGGTTCGAGAACGGCGCGGCGGACGGTTTCAATATCCTGCCGCCACACCTACCCGGAGGCTTGGACGATTTTGTCGACCTAGTGATCCCGGAATTGCAAAGGCGCGGGCTGTTCCGCACCGCATATGAGGGTTCGACCTTGCGGGAAAACTTGGGGCTGGCCCGTCCGGTCAATCAATATGTACTGCCAGAGCCGGTCAGGGCCGCCGCTTGATGGGATAAGGATTCAGCAAGCCATCTTTATCGGGTGGCTTGGTGAGTGCGTACACAAAACGAAATCGCGACACACTCATGTGGATAGTCCGAATTGCTTTGCGCCGACCTTACACGTTTATCGTGATGGCTTTGCTGATTTTGCTGGCGACGCCTTTTGCGTTGCTACGCACACCTGTTGACATCTTCCCGGACATCGACATTCCGGTCATCAGCATAATGTGGTCTTTTAATGGTTTGTCAGCCAAGGAGATGGCCGACCGCATCGTAACACCGGCGGAACGCTTCCTGACCACAACGACGAGCGACATTGAGCATGTGGAATCCCAGACGGTGGCAGGCATGGGCATCATCAAAGTGTTTTTCCACGAAACCGCGAATATCCAGACCGCCCTCGCGCAAATCGTTTCCAACGTCCCGTCAACACTGCGTTCCTTGCCACCCGGCACGACACCACCCTTGGTGTTGAAATATTCGGCATCCAACGTACCCATCCTACAAGTCGGACTGGGCAGCCCGAGTTTGTCTGACCAAGAGCTGTCGGACTTGGCTTTTAATGCGCTGCGGATGAAGCTTATCACCATTCCCGGTGTAGCCGTCCCTTTTCCCTACGGTGGCCGTTTTCGGCAAGTTTCCGTTGATTTGGACGTTTCAGCTTTGCTGGCAAAGGGTTTGACCCCCGTTGACGTGGCCAATGCAGTCGGCTTGCAAAACCTCACGCTGCCGACTGGCACGGCGAAGATAGGGGCGACGGAATACAACATCAGCCTGAATGGCTCGCCCGCCACCATGGCGCAATTGAATGATATTCCGGTGAAGACCTCGGCAGGGACAACGATTTACCTAAAGGATGTGGCCCAAGTCCATGATGGGGCGATGCCACAAACCAATATTGTCCGTCAAAACGGCACCCATGGGGTGTTGATGTCGGTGTTGAAAAACGGTGCGGCTTCTACCCTGCAAATCGTCCAAGACGTGCTGACAACCTTGCCAGCCGTGGCAAAGACGTTACCGGAAGATTTGCAGTTGAAGCCAATGTTCGACCAGTCGCTCTTTGTCAAAGCGGCGGTGAAATCCGTGGTGGTGGAGGCGCTGATTGCCGCCTGTTTGACTGCCGCGATGCTATTGCTATTCTTGGGCAACTGGCGCAGCACCTGCATTATCGCCGTGTCCATTCCACTGTCGATTTTGTCTTCGATCTTGCTTTTGCATCTATTTGGACAGACATTGAACCTCATGACCTTGGGTGGGCTGGCCCTAGCCGTTGGCATCTTGGTGGATGATGCGACGGTGGAAATAGAAAACATAGAGCGCAATTTGCATCTGGGAAAGGACACTCGCACGGCCATCCTAGACGGGGCGGCGGAAATTGCCGTGCCTGCCTTCGTCTCGACGCTGTGCATCTGCATTGTGTTTCTGCCGATGTTTTTCTTGACAGGCGTTGCCCGCTTTCTGTTCGTGCCGATGGCTGAGGCGGTGGTGTTCGCGATGCTGGCTTCTTACCTGCTATCTCGAACATTGGTGCCAACCATGGTGTTGTATTTGATGCCACATAAGCGCCTGGGCAGCAAAGGCGTGTTTAGCCGGATCAATCATTTGTTTGAAATTGGGTTTGAAGCGTTTCGCACTCATTACTCAATCGTGCTAGCGGCCTTGCTTAGGCACAGGAAAATGTTTGGCAGCACGTTCCTGCTGTTCTGCTTGGCATCGATAGGGTTGTTTCAGGTGTTAGGCAGTGATTTTTTCCCGGCAGTGGACGCTGGCCAGATCAAGCTGCATTTTCGTGCCCCATCGGGAACGCGCATCGAGCAAATGCCCAAGCTTGCCGATGAAATTGAAGCGGTTATCCGCCAGACTATCCCCTCGGAAGATTTACAAACCTTGCTGGACAATCTTGGCGGACCCTATACCCCGGTCAACACAGCGTACAACAACTCGGGCACCATTGACACGGCTGATGCCGAAATCATGGTTTCGCTGAAGCCGGGTACCCACGCACCGACGGCAACTTATGTCGAAGCTTTGCGTTCGGCTTTGCCTAGCCGTTTTCCCGGAGTGGAGTTCTTCTTCCAACCTGCCGACATGGTTAGTCAGTCGCTGAATTTCGGTGTGCCTTCGGTCATTGACGTGCAATTTAGCGGAGCGAAGACGCCTGAAAATTTAAAGCTGGCCGTGGGCTTGGTGAATGCAATCAAGCAAATCCCTGGAGCCGTGGATGTGCATTTGTTCCAACGCTTCAACAAACCAAGCTTGGATTTGGAGATGGATCGCAACCGCCTTCAGCAAGTCGGATTGTTGGCGCGTGATGTGGCGCAAAATTTGCTCATTTCTCTCAGTTCCAGTTTTCAGACCGCGCCGACATTCTGGCTTAATCCCGTTAACGGTGTGGTTTACAACCTGGGTGTGCAGTCCCGCCAACATGAGGTGGATTCCATTGATGCGTTGATGCGCACGCCAATTGGCAAGGATGGCAAGGGCGATGCGCAACTATTAGGCAATCTTGTGCAATACCATCCGCAGACACAGCAAGCCGTGGTGTCCCGTTATGGCAATGTGCCAGTCATTGATATTTATGCCGGGGTGCAAGGACGTGATTTGGGTAGTGTTGCTGCGGACATCGACAAGCTGGTGGATGCAACCCGCGCCAAACTACCGCGAGGCTCGGACATCGCTGTGCGGGGGCAGGTGCAGACCATGCGGACTTCAATGCGAGGATTGGGCCTAGGGTTGGCGGTGGCAATCGTGCTGGTGTATCTGTTGATTGTGGTGAATTTCCAATCTTGGCTAGACCCGTTCATTATTGTTGCCGCTCTCCCGGCCGCTTTGGCTGGCATTGCTTGGACGTTGTTTTTGACGGGCACGACCTTGAGTGTCCCCGCTCTGACGGGCGCGATCATGACGATGGGGGTTGCCACCGCCAATAGCATCCTCGTCGTTTCCTTTGCCCGCGAAAAACTGGATGCTGGGGTTTCCGCCGTGGATGCCGCGCTGGTCGCCGGATCGACCCGCTTAAGGCCGGTGTTGATGACCGCCTTGGCGATGATGATCGGCATGGTTCCGATGGCCGCTGGCATCGGCGAGGCGGCGGAACAAAACGCGCCATTGGGCCGGGCGGTGATTGGCGGGCTGCTGTTCGCCACCCTGTCCACCTTGCTGTTCGTTCCCGTGCTGTTTGCGAGTTTGCATCAAGTGCGTGGCCAACTGGTCATTTTCCCCCATACAATTCCGGCAGTCACCGGGGAGCGTTGAAATGAATGAGACCGTCGTCAAGCCTGAGCTCACACCATACCCGGCGGTGGGTAAAAACCCCCTACGCGGTGTGGCTTTGCTCGCTGTCATTGCCTTAACTGCGCTGTCAGTCGGCGCGGCTCACCGAGTGCAAAGCCGTAAGCAGGAAAGCCATGCCTTGGCCGAGCGTACTCGTCAAGATGGTCTTCAGGTAGTCAGCACGGTGAACCCCAAGCCTAGCGAAGGCCCGGTTAAGATCGTGCTTCCCGGCACGTTGCGCGGTTTCGTTGAATCACCCATTCATGCCCGCAGCAACGGTTATGTATTGGCTTGGTACAAGAACATTGGCGAACAAGTCAGGAAGGGAGATTTGCTGGCAGAAATCGACACCCCGGAAATCGATCAGCAATTGTCCCAAACCAAGGCCAGCCGCGAGCAAATCCGCGCACGGTTGGGCTTGGCAAAAAGCACCTTGGCGCGCTGGGAAAGCTTGACCCAGTGCTTGGCGGTTTCCAAGCAAGAGTTGGATGAGCGGCATAGCGCCTATCAGCAAGCAGAAGCCGATCTTGCCGCTGCCGATGCCGAAGTCAAACGACTGGAACAGCTTGCCTCGTTCAAGAAAGTCTTCGCCCCTTTTGATGGGTTGGTGGTGAAGCGCAGCGTGGATGTGGGCGAGTTGATTGGAGCGGGCAGTGCGGATGGAAACCGAGAATTGTTCACCTTGGCCCAAATTGATCCTTTGCGGATTGTTGTTTCGGTTCCGCAGTCCTACGCCAATGCACTCAAAGCCGGCCAAGAGGCGATCATCACGCTGGCCGAATACCCAAACACCCCATTCAAAGGCGCTGTTGAACGGTTGGCGGGGGCATTGGACCCAGCAACACGTTCCATGCAGATCGAAATCATTTTGCCCAATAAACAAGCCAAACTGCTGCCCGGTGCCTATGCGGAAATTAGCCTGAGCCTAGGCAATGCACCCAAATTGTTGACCGTCCCGCCTAACACGCTGATTTTTGGTCAAGATGGACCAAAAGTCGCGGTTGTGGGCCAAGACCAGCGTATCGCGTTTCGCCCGGTGAAATTGGGGCGTGATTCCGGCAAGGAGGTGGAAGTGCTGTCCGGGATTGGGGCTAATGAGAAGATTGTGTTGAATCCACCGGATTCCCTTGAAGAAGGCATGGCCGTGCAGGTGCATGCGTCGGCGCAAACGAAACCGAAATCCTAAAACTTTCATCCACATCCACATCCACATCCACATACAGGAAAATACCATGACCGAAATCCGCATTCCCGAATACGACATTGACCCACAGTTCATCGAGCGCTGGTCGCCCCGCGCCTTCACCGGCGAACCGATAGCCGACGCAACGCTGTTGAGTTTCCTTGAAGCCGCCCGTTGGGCACCGTCCTCCTATAATTCCCAACCGTGGCGGTTTGTTTACGCCAAAAATGGCACGGAACATTGGCCGCGATTTTTGGGGCTGTTGTCCGAGTTCAACCAGTCTTGGGCGCACAATGCCTCGGCCTTGGTGATTTTGCTGTCGAAAAAAACCTTTGTCCCGCCGGGTAAGACCGATGCCATTCCTGCCACCAGCCATTCCTTTGATGTGGGCGCAGCATGGGCCAACCTCGCCTTGCAAGCCTCGCTGTCCGGTTGGGGCACCCACGCCATTGGCGGCTACGACAAGGACAAGGCCCGTCAAACCTTGGGCATACCAGAGGATTATGCGCTGGAAGCCGCCATTGCCATCGGCAAGCAAGGCGACAAGGCGCTATTGCCCACCGGTTTGCAAGAACGCGAACAACCCACCCCGCGCCGGCCATTGGCAGAATTAGTTGCAGAAGGCGGGTTTGCGTTTGCATAGAACGGCCTGAATGCCAAACCCTTCCCCGTGCCACCGCAGGTGATGGAAACTCTGTTCTTTGCATAAAACTTTAGTGGCGGGGTTGCAAACCCCGCCGCGCTTCGGCGCAAGGTTAGGCCGCTCTTGACATCAATGCTATGGTCTCATGATCGACTTGCTGTAAAGCTTTTTGTATATGGTTTACTTCGGCTTCATCGAAAAGAGGCTCTCCGCATTGAGTGCATACCCAAGCAGGAATTGATTCCCAAGTAATATGGTAACCATTACGACCTGCACTAAACGGAGCCGTTCCTCTGATTAATTGACCTTTACAATAAAGACATTCCATTTTATTTCCTCGTTTTGAAATTGGGTGACCATTGGCCGGGTGACGGTATATAGGCTGTCTAATTTGACGTAACCGACGGCTAGGCATAACCCAATTTTTTGATTATGGACTTTGCAAGAATTTCGTTGATTTCGTTATGGCGAGGCACGGGTTGCGATTGTTTGGTTGTCTGATTGGTGTACCAATCATGCCTCGCCCCATTGCGAACCAGAATGCAGCCCATTTGTTCAAGTATTTTTATCAAGTCTCGCCTTTTCATTCAGGCAACCATTAACTCTTCAACTTTTCGCACATAGGGTATTTCATCTGATTCAAGATCAACCAGCAATGATCTCAGGTTCTCCTCAAGTTCTTCTTTGCTCATACCTTGAGTTAAATAATCAGGGTAATCATTTAGAAACCCAATAAAGAAATTATCATCTTGCCAAGAAGTATATTTGATCGTTCTCATAAAAATACACCAATTATAGATACGAATAAAAGGAATGCTTGAAGTAGAAGCTGATAAGCCTGGTGGTCAAGCGTTTTAGCTTGCCCACCATCCGCCGGGTTTGAGGTTTCCTTCCGTGTGAGCAAACGATAGAGCCATTTGTCCACACGGATATCATCCATTCGGCGCAATACGCGGCGGAGCCGCTATTGCTCCCTACGAATGGGCTTTACCGCGTTAACGATCCCGTTCAGCCGCCCGCGCGGAAGGAGCCGGAATGAAAACGCCAAACGTCCACGCGGGTCGGCTGGAAAGGCGGGTTAGGCGGGTGGGTAAGGGACAATGCCGATAATTCATGGATTTTGCTCTTTTTTTCCATTCGGCGCAATACGCGGAGTACCGCTATTGCGCCTTTTACCGCGTTGTTATGTTGCGATCGTTAGGTCTTCCACTTCATTACGACGGTGTAGTTTGAATCAATTATCATATACCCATTAGTGTGCGATGCTCTGGAATTATCCACCGCCAACCATTGTTTCTCAGTTAGCAATTTTGGACCATGTATATCCGCCCAATTTCTATTGTCGACCTGTTGAACGAAGGCGGTTAAGCCATTGACAAAGTGCGCCATGTGTTTGTAATCCGGCGGTACTCCATAACTCGTTATCGCCTGCGTTTTGATGTTCTCGCCGAGTTCGTCAATAGAATTTGCGGTCGAAACAACATCCAACATCGCCATAAGAAACGCCGTTTGCATATAGTGACCGGTGTCCTGTCGATTTAGGCCGACAATTAATTCCTGACACAATTCGGGCTCTTTGGGAACTTGAATGGTAAAAAATAAGCCCCATCTAAACAGATAGTTGCCAAGCCCGGCAACGCGAATTTTAGGCGAGGTGCGCCATGACCGAGTATGTCACAATCCCTCTTGATATTGAAGGGGTCAAAGTCA
>CAIOOA010000311.1 GCA_903859815.1 uncultured Methylococcaceae bacterium
CACTGCCCAAAATGAGTGTCCGACTGGTTTCCAACGCCTGCTCTTTTTATCCATTGTTGACTCAAAATCGTATAATCATCGCAAATCTGGCGGTTTTTTGCTTAACTTAATGGCAGTGACGCTCCAGCGTGGGAATGCCAATCGAACCGCTCTGCGGTTCATGTCGCGTCGGATTGGGGCATAGATACCCGTGACCCGACAAGCACCGGTACACGAAGAGAGTTCATGCGGAATTCCACAGCCGTTCAATGCCGTAATCATCTCACTAGCCGGGTCGGTGATGGCGGCATGAGCGGGTCGACTGAGCAAATGATCTTGATCGACAAACCATATCAAGGTTTGCGAATCAATGAGCAGCCTCACTCCATATACTCCTTGAAATCATCCAGCGGTGCGTTGAAATCGTCTGCCATGTGCAACACCGTCCCGCGCAATGAACCCGGTCGCCTAGGCTGGCGCGGTTGTGGCTGTGCAGCCAGAATCCGGGCAATGGGTTGGTCGTTTTCGATAATCAGGACTTCTTCACCAAAATGGAGCGAATGAATCAGTTCCGCAAGCTTCGCTTGGGCTTCTACGAGGGAAACCGTGGTCATAGGGGTTTCACCTTTTTACAACACCACTTCAATCACATTGCTCACCAACCCATCTCCGGCTTTATTACGGGCAAAGACGCGGTACTCAATGGTTTTGCCTTTGGGCTGACCGGCGAGGGTGATTTTCGTGTCCGGCGTGGTGTCGGCGATGGACCAATCGCCATCGGGCATGATGCGATATTGGATGACATAGGTGGAGGGCTTGCCGCCGTCAGAGGCCGTATCCCAAGTGAGGCTGATCCAATCCGCGCCTTGCTTGACCAGCGTCAAATTATGCACTTGACCGGGCGGTTGCAAGGGCGTGGGTTCGGCGCGACCGCCCCAACCAATCAACTTCAATTGGGCCGGGTCTTGCACCACGGTTTCGGCATGGCGAAGCAAGGCGCGGATGTCGCTGGCTATCTCAACGGAGATGACGCCGCGCTGGGCGGTGAGCATGACGCCTTCGGCGTGGTTGACATTCCATCGGTGATCGACTTCAGAATAGTTAACCAGCTTGGTGGTCACGCCTTCAAGATCGATGGGCGGGTTGTGAAAAATATCGGGATGGACGCGATAGCCGGTGAGCACATCGTTCGCCAAGGCGATCAACTCTGCATCGGTTCTGGGAAATTGGGCCATGACTTAAAAAATCCTCCGGTTGACGATTTAAAGATTAACCACACCCATTTCTATCGGCTGTGGGCTTTTGCAGGCTTGCAGTGATGCCATGCCAGTTTTAAAGGGTTATTATTGGGCTTTCAGTGTTGCGACACCGGTTTGCTTTGCCCCCATGAAGGCTTACCATGAGTTTATGTAAGCTGACATTGCGCTGATGTACATTAACATAGCAGCAATGCAAGTTTACAGGGTTATAATTAAAACTTACATTACTCTAATGATAACTTGCATTGTTGCAAAACAAGTTTTCATCATAGTAATGTAGGCTTGCATTGGAGCAATGTAAATTTACATTACATCCATGCAAACCTGCATAGAAGCAGTGCAGGTTCCCATCGCAAACAATCAAGCCTACACCAAGCTTGTGTAAATCCGCATTAAATTAATTAATATAAAAAAAAGATTGTGTCAAGTCAAGCATTATAGTTGTGTTTGAAAATCAGGGAAGTTTAAGTCGAGTTTAACCTTCCCGCTCACGCATCAACTCCAAGCTTTTCCGCTAAAGTATCAAGATTGGTTTCGGTGGGTGGATGATCTTTATACCAGTCATCTGCACGGCGGAGCAGAGCTTGCATATCTGAGGTATGCAGCCAAGCTTCTGTTTCAGGGACAACCCGCATGGGAATCATGACGATGCTACCGTCGTCTCGTTCAGCTACCTCGAAATACTGTCCCGAATATTTTTTCCCTAACGAAATCTGACCGCTGGAACCCACCATCTTTAACATCGCCAAACCCTCAAGTTTGAAAAAAATAATGCTTTATGATATCAGGAAACAATTTAGTCGTTAAAGGACAGTGGCAAAGCAATTTTTGCGACTCCAACAGAGGAATAAAAACGGAATGTGTTGTTAAAATCTCGCATCGCCCTTGGCTCCACAAAGACTCTACGCTGTGTCGTTCGCCTTATATTTTTGAAAGTTTCAACGTGTGAATACCACATCTGCCGATCTGAGGTATTCTAGGCATCGCTGACAACGCGGAGCATCTGTGATTGGCTCCAACGCCGGAGCATTGAAGCCATCTAAAACAATTGGAGCGACAAAGCTTGCTTTGAAAGGCTAAGCAAGCTTAGCGTTTCTAATAAGAACTGGCGACTCCCTTCGCCAATGCAGCAGAACCGTTTAACCTTAAACGCCAGGATCGGAGATGACGTAATCGCATAGCCATCCCAGCAAGCTGGAAGGGGTTTTTTCAGTGCCGCCACTACGATGGTGAATTTCCGCATCCCCCGCCTTGGCGGAGAAACGCTGCACCCCATTTTTTCGTTCGGTCTCAAACCAAACGTTGAACAAAGGGTCCCTCAACGCATCCCAAAAAATGGTGGGAATTGCAGACAGAACCTTAGCGTAGCGAGTCTCGTCAGCCACGGCAACCAAATCATCATTCGCGACTTTCCCCCAGGCATCACCGTTTTTTCGGCATGCCCCAATGTAACACGCAATAAATGCCTGAAGTGCCAACCCCTTCACGGTGGTCGACCCCAAAAAGAACGCGTTCACTTCCGAAGGTTTTATGTTCATAATTAACTCTTTAGGGTGTAGTTACAAAAGACGTTTTCACGTGAGTATCAAAAGCAATTTAAGTTTCCCATTCCTAACAACTGTCAGCGCTACCCGAAGACTTTGCGGGTAGCCTGGAACGGTTTCGTTGCGCCACTTTTAGGCAATCAGCATGACTGATTTTTGAGGTTCGGGCAAGAGTAGATGGTCAGAAAAGATAAATTGCCAGTGTTTACCACAACGTCCAGCATCTGATCCCAATCTGACCATGGCTGAAATCATAGCAATCCTAAGCGCTTTGAGTCCACACTTGAATCGTCGCGCCCTATCGTTATGACCAAGATGGGCAAGGAAACGCACGAGATGAGGATTTTTTGATCGTTCCCACGTTCCAACATGGGAACGCAACTCATGCCGATCTACGGATTTCAACAGTTCGCTGATAAAGCTGAGCATCCGGGATTGGCTCCCACGCCGGAGCGCGGGAGCAATCTCTAACTAATTATAATTCCCCGGCTAGTTTTAAAGCTTCACGATAAACTGGATTACCCAGATAAAATCCTGCATCCATCCGCAAAGCATCTAAGCAAGATTTAATATCAGGAAGTATACCTTTCGCCTTGGCTGCCAGTAAAATACCCACTACCCCAACAGTTTTTAATCCCAAACCCTGAGCCTTATGTCGTCCATCCCGTTCATCCATTAAAATTATCTCAGCATTTAACTCCAGTGCAAGCACAATACTTTCTGATTCTCCCGCATCAAGGTCTTGGCGCAAAGCCAGTACGAGCAAGTGGTTTTGCACGGTTTGACGATGAATCCAACGAGCCGCCATCACTTCGTCCCAACCCGGCCATGATCGGGCTTGGGCGTTCAATTCTTGGTAAACCGCATCAGCAATATATAATTCACCATACAAGCTTTTCAACAATTCAAATCGACCGATTGCTGCAAGATTTGTCAAAGGCGATGTATCGCTAATAACTATGCTCATATAGACAATATGCCCAGTTCACGTAAAACCGCTACGTCCTCCGCCAAATCTTCTTCATCATAGTGCGGTGGTATACTGCGCGATGCCAATATCTGACGAAACTCCCATAAAGTCATATTGGCTAATTCACGCGCCTTCCCGATGGATAAACGTCGCTGGTCGTAAAGTGATAGTGCGATTTCACGCTTTAATTCACTGACCGTCAATCGTGCGGAATCTAAAACATCTTGTGAAATTGGAATATTGACTACTGACATGTCTAGCTTTCCCGTTAATTGTTTGGTTTCAGCTTTTTATGCTAGATTATAAAACTAATAAACGTTTTAGGGGAAGTTTAACCTTCCCGCTCACGCATCAACTCCAAATGATAACAGGAAACGATTTAGTCGTTAAACGACAGTGACAAAGCAAGCTTTGCAACTCCGTCTGAGGTATAAAACCGGAATGTGTTGTCAAAATCATCGAATGAAGAAAATAAACCAAGGTCGGTGACATCAAGCAAGGGATTGGCATCCAGTAGGATTGCCAAATTTGAGGATGAATCCAATGCTATTGAGGGTAAAGCAACCCAATCGAATGCGGCATTTTGAATAGGCGAAGTTGAAATAATGCGTTCCATGGACTGTTGCAAAGCGTTGATAATGGCTGCTTGGTGTTCCGCTATCATTGGGAAAACCGTCCTTTCCAAAAGTTGGGCTTGGCTTGCACCGACCCAACGGCGGTCAAGCATGAAACAGCGGAACTCGGCCCAAGCCGGGAAATCTATCCACTGTCGCACGACGATGCCCAATGAATGACCCGCATCCAGCGCCATGCGACAATCAGCCGCGCAACGTTGAGAACCTTCGATCAACAAGGCTAAAGCCTGTTTGCCGTCAGTCACTTTCATGCCTTTGCGTAAAGAATGCAGGGAGTCTTTTGGGCTGCGCGAAGTCAGCCGGATAAAACAAGTCCGGCCTAAACGGTCAATGGCGGCATCCAGCCTGTAGCCTAAGTTGAACAACGGCTTTGTCGATGCCGGTTCAAACCAATGGCTAAATCCAATGATTTGTGAACCCAATGCATTCATTTCCTCCGTGTCCAAATGGATAATCTCACTGGCGGGGGCCAATTCTTGCCATGCTTGAGGCCATGCATCGACAAAAGTGGGATGGGCAGCGGCAAAATCATAAGGGGGATGGCAGCGAATTTGATGCATCACTCAGGGTAATCGCATGAATGCCAAAACCTCGTCATTCCGGCATGGATTGCCGGAATCCAGATTGCAGGGAAGCTTCAAACCCTTGTCCGTTGAGAGAGTTTGCCATCCTTGGACGATGGATTCCGACATCCCTGATCGGAATGACGGCACTTTTTTCCTTTTTGACGATTTTAATTGCTTGATGCAATTGCCCTGATGCGTCACTCTGAATAAACCCGTTTTACCCAATCCTCCAATGATTCGCCGTCATTGGGTTCCTCGCGCAAAGCCAATAGAAACTCGGTAAAGGAATTGGCGACAAAAGCGATGTTGTCGTAATTGGGGATTTCGCCTTCGCCTATGTTGGCTTGGTAATCACTTGACCAGAGAAATATCTTGCCAAGATTGTAACCTTTAATTCCAATTAAAAACTGACTACCTCCGGGATCAGATCCAAAGCATAATACGTCTTGTGGGATTGAAGGTTTAAAAATATTCCACATATTCAAAAAATCTATAGAAGGTCTGGCATTGATCTCATGCAAGCCAGAAAAGCCTGTTGCTGGCCCACACTGTGCAGCTTCGGCTCCTTTTGTCCAAACAAGACGAATCCAAGCAGACTTGTTATCGGGAATATCGACAGGGCAAGGCAAACCACCATTCCAATGTGAATAATAATGTCGTAACTGAGATGGAAGCCTAATTCCTATCTTTGCCTCTAATACATTAATGTCATTTTCACTAAGAGGTTTACCCGGTTCTAAGACATTAAATTGTCGATTTTCAAGAATAAATCCTGTCATAAAATGCACTCCTAAAATTGAGTTTTATTATGTAAATTATCTTTCCCAGAGACAATACTTTCCCCGCCAATATGAGCTATTCCTGATTTAGCTTTTGCGTGAACATCGGAATCAACTAATATCATGCTTGCACCGTCTTCACTGTGATGCCAAGTGTAACCTAATGGTTTATCGAGATTCGTACCTGGCCATTTTGGATCTCCCAATTTTTCCTGCATGGCCTTCTTAGCTGCTCCAAAATCTGAATTATCCCCTTTCATCTCAATCTCCACCTTACCATCCCCTTTGGGATAGATGGAAGGCGGGTCGCTAGTGGCGAAGTCAGGATAACCCTCCTTATAGTCTATGGAAACAGATTTGTCATCTGAAATCCAACGCGAATTCCCCTTCTCGCCTTTCCAAGTTCCACTCTTAGGCAATTGTGTGCCAAATCGATTGGATACCTTGGGACATTTCCCACATTTCATGGATTCGGCATACCGCTTGCCTGCCTCCATGGCCCGTCTTGCCCGCTCAGCGGCGGCGGCCATTTTGCGCTGGGCGATGCGAATTGCGGCGCTTTTGTAGTGGTCAATGGTCCTTGCCAAGGCGGCGGCTTTGCGTTCAATCGCCATCACCGTCTTGGAGGCACGGGCCAATTTGATCGGCTTGGCGATGGTGTCGCCCAAGTAAGGAACGAAACTGACCCCGGATAGAAACGCACCCACCCAGTCGCCTTCGGCGATGCTCATGCCCATCGATAGCGCATCCGAAGTCGGTGTGGGGTCAACGATGCCGGCCAAGTCTGCGGCGGTTTTGGTTGCCTCCCAGGCTTTGCTTTGGGTCAGGTCCACCAGTTCGGATTCAGCCCGCTGCAATTGCTTTGCCGTGTCGCCCTCAATGCGTTGCAGATATTCGCCCATCGGTCAATTCTCGTCGTCTGGCCCTATCCACGCTTTGTAATCATAGAATGTAGGCGCAGCCGCCCGTTCCCAAGCGGCATTCAAGGCCGGGGTGTCGGCAAACAAGGCTTGCCAGCGCTCATGCGGGGTCTTGCCGGTGTCCGCCAGTATGGCCTTCAGTGTGGGTTCTTCATCGAAATTGGGGGATATTTCATGCATGACGCTGACAAAGCTGATGATGTCCTCGTCGCTAGTCAGTCCATGTTTGCGCGCCCGTGCAACCGACACTTCTATCTGGTTCCAAACCAGATGGGGCGGGATGCCGCGTATTTCATCGGGCATGGTTTGGGCAATATGGCGCAAGATCACTTCGATGAAGCGCACCGGGTCGTCTTGCAAATAGTTGTCGGCTTGATTGTCGCGTATCTCAACCATTATTTTAACTCCTGTCTTTGTTGGGGATAAAATATCACCTACGATTTATTGATTTCAAAACGAATATGGCTTTCTTGATCTTCCGCCTCGGCAAAGAACACTTCAATCGGGCCAAAAATGCCGGCCAATTGCTTGGCATCCGAAGTACGAAGAAACCAGCGCAGCACCCGTGGGTCATAAAATCGGAATAATCGCGGCTGTTTGTCTTGGTTATAGACCATGGTGTGCCTACGCAGATGTTGCAACATTTCGTTCAGACTAATCCGGCTCAGGGCAAAGATACCCCAATGATTCCCCGAGCAATTGGTTATGAGCCAATCGGCAAAGGATTTGCCTTGTTCCAATCGAGCAAGATAGGGGGCGCATTCAGCCATGTCCGGTTCCAGTTCGCCACGGTAAAGGCAGGAGAATTCGGGGCGTTCGCCATCAGCGTATAAATGGTCTAGCAAGGCCGGATTGGCTGCCCCATCCAGCACAGCATAGGCATTCATTCTGGAATCGGCAAACAAATGCCGGGGAAAGTCATTGTGCGAGAGTGTTTGTTGTAGAACTAGGGTTGGCATGTCGGTCAACCTATTGATTTAAAAGTATGCCAGTGTCGTAGTTTGCCATCCTTGGACGATGGATTCCGGCATCCATGCCGGAATGACGTGTATCTGGATGTACCGTGAAATAACCATCTAAATCAATTAAGTCAACCTGTCGATTTGTGAGTGGTTTGAAGATGAGTATTGCAGGTCGGCATTCGGTTGCCGACCTGTTCTGTCAAAGCAAGCTTTGACGCTCAGACTCTCCCTGGTCAAAGCAAGCTTTGACGCTCCAACGCTCCGTTGTTTAAAAATACCCCTCTTTCTTCTTTTCTTCCATGGAACCAGCTTGGTCATGGTCGATCAAACGGCCTTGGCGTTCGGAGGTTTTGGTCAATAACATTTCTTGGATGATTTCTGGCAAAGTGGTCGCATCGGATTCCACTGCGCCAGTTAATGGATAGCAACCCAAGGTGCGGAAGCGGACTTTAATCATTTGCGGCGTCTCGCCGGGGTTCAGCGGCATACGCCCATCATCGACCATAATCAACATGCCGTCACGCTCGACCACCGGGCGTTCTTTGGCGAAATACAAAGGCACGATGGGGATGTTTTCCAAATAAATGTATTGCCAAATGTCCAGTTCGGTCCAATTGGACAAGGGGAATACACGAATGCTCTCGCCTTTGTTGATCTTGCCATTAAATACATTCCATAGTTCCGGGCGCTGGTTTTTTGGGTCCCAGCGATGATTGTGATCGCGGAACGAGTAAACCCGTTCCTTGGCGCGGGACTTTTCCTCGTCGCGCCTCGCGCCGCCAAACGCGGCATCGAAGCGATATTTGTCCAGCGCTTGCTTCAGCGCGTCGGTCTTCATCACATCGGTGTGCTTCTTGCTGCCGTGGGTGAACGGCCCGACGCCAGCCTTGACACCGTCTTGATTGATATAGACCAACAACTCCAAGCCCAATTGGCGGGTATAGTTATTGCGGAATTCGATCATTTCGCGAAACTTCCATGTCGTGTCTATATGCATCAGGGGGAACGGCGGCTTGCCGGGGTAAAATGCCTTCATCGCCAAGTGCAGCATCACGGCGGAGTCTTTGCCGATGGAATACAGCATGACGGGGCGCTCGAATTCGGCGGCGACTTCTCGAATGATATGGATGCTTTCCGCTTCCAACTGCTTGAGGTGGGTTAATTTATAATCGTTCATGTGATTTGGGTAAGGTGATGTATTCAAACAGGTTATGCGACTGGATGACAGTCTAGCCTTGTCAACGGGAGTTGGTTGAATATTACCATAAATTCTGCTGGATCGGACCCGCAAGCGTTTGTGCCGGCACAGCTTAATAATAAATCTATTTGCACTCGCCGCGTTTGGTAGCACAATTGTCGCTCTGAATCCAAAGCTTACCCCCCGAAGTTACAAGGAGAACCTGCATGATCGAAATCAATGTCAACGGACAAATCCATGCCTTGGACATCGCCCCTGACACCCCATTATTATGGGCTTTGCGCGACAACCTAGGTTTGACGGGCACCAAATACGGTTGCGGCATGTCACTCTGTGGTGCTTGCACCGTGCATGTGGACGGAGAGCCTATGCGTTCCTGCGTCACGCCGGTGTCCAGTGTTGTGTCCAAGAATATCAAGACGATTGAAGGTTTGTCGACCGATTCCAGTCATCCCTTGCAACAGGCTTGGATTGCGGAAGAAGTTCCGCAATGCGGATATTGCCAATCAGGTCAAATCATGACAGCCGCCGCACTATTGGCAAAATCGCCCACTCCGAGCGATGCCGACATTGATTCCGCCATGAATGGAAATTTATGCCGTTGCGGCACTTATTCACGCATCCGCAAAGCCATTCACCGTGCCGCCGAAACTATGAGGAGCAAAGCATGAACGCCATCGACACCCGCCGTAGACAGTTTCTAAAAGCCAGTGTTGCCGTAGGCGGCGGTTTGGTCATCGGTTTCGTGATGCCGACCGCAAGACAGGCAATGGCGAGCGAACCAAAAGACAATTTCGCCCCCAATGCGTGGATACGCATTGCCAAAGACGACACCGTGACCTTGATCGTTGC
Organism: uncultured Methylococcaceae bacterium; assembly: GCA_903859815.1. Taxonomy (GTDB): domain Bacteria; phylum Pseudomonadota; class Gammaproteobacteria; order Methylococcales; family Methylococcaceae; genus Methylumidiphilus. Next base: position 9,665 of record CAIOOA010000311.1, read on the forward strand.
CAAAGTCGAAATGGGCCAAGGCGTTTACACGTCCCTGCCAATGTTGTTGGCCGAAGAATTGGAGGTCGATTTAACCAAAATCCACATTGAAGATGCCCCTCCGGCTAAGGAATACATCGACCCCATCCTGAAATTCCAAGCCACGGGCGGCAGCACCAGTGTGCGCAGCAGTTGGAAGCCGCTCAGCGAAGCGGGTGCGGCGACTCGGATGATGTTGATTGCGGCGGCGGCGGAAACATGGAAAGTCAAACCCGTTGATTGCCATGCTGAAAATGGCATGGTGATTCATAAAGCCAGCAATCGCTCCTTAAGTTACGGGCAATTGGCTGAGTCCGCCGCCCGTCAGCCTATCCCGAAAAAGATTGTGCTGAAGGATGCGAAAAATTATAACTATATCGGTAAGCCTGTTGCTCGCCGGGATTCGCCAGCCAAGGTCAACGGTTCGGCCTTGTATGGCATTGATGTCAAAATACCCGGTTTGTTGACGGCGATGTTTGTGCCTTGCCCGGTCTTCGGCGGCAAACTGAAAAGCGTTGATGACAGCGCGGCAAAGGCGGTGAAAGGTGTCAAACACGTATTCCAAGTTGAAAATGGCGTGGCTGTGGTGGCAGACGGATTCTGGGCCGCGAAGCAAGGACGTGAAGCATTGAAAGTGCAATGGGATGAAGGCGCATTGGCACAGTTGGATAGTGCTGCCATTGAGCGGCAATTTGAACAAGCGACGACCCAAATAGGTAACATAGCCCGCAAGGAGGGTGATGTTGTCGCGGCTTTAGGCAAAGCGGCAAAGACCGTGGAGGCGGTTTACCATGCCCCTTATGCTCCGCATTGCACGATGGAGCCGCTGAATTGCACGGTGGACTTGCGGGCCGACCATTGCGACATCTGGGTAGGGACGCAAGTGCCCGCGATGGCGCAAGAAGCCGTTGCCAAAGTTTCCGGCTTGCCAAATGAGAAAATTAAAGTCCATATCACTTACCTAGGAGGGGGCTTTGGGCGTAGGCTGGAGGTAGACTTTATCACCCAAGCTGTCGCCATCGCCAAACAAGCTGGAGCGCCGGTCAAATTGATTTGGACCCGTGAAGACGATATGCGCCATGATGTCTATCGGCCTGCCTCTTTCACAAAACTACGCGCAGGGCTTGATGCCAAGGGCCGCCCAACGGTTTGGGAGCAACATATCGCCTGCCCCTCTATTTTTAAACGCTATATGCCAGCATTGCTGGGCGAAGATGGCAAGAAGGTCGACCCCAGTTCGGTTGAGGCTGCCGCCGACCATCCTTATGCCATTCCCAATGTGCGGGTGGATTATCATGTTACCGACCCTGGAGTGCCGGTGGGTTTCTGGCGCTCGGTGGGCAATTCACAAAATGGCTTTTTCACCGAATCTTTCATTGACGAACTAGCCCATGCCGCCGGTCAAGATCCGTTAAAATACCGTTTGCAATTACTGGCAAAGCAAGCCCGGTTTCGTGGTGTGCTGGAATTGGCTGCAACA
>CAIOOA010000312.1 GCA_903859815.1 uncultured Methylococcaceae bacterium
CGCGGAACGGTGGATTCGCCCTTGGGAAGCCGTTCGCCAGCCCGTCCCGATGTGGAAACTGCCGACTGGAGAGCCGTGTGCGGGAGAATCGCCAGCACGGTTCGGAGGGAGGGGAGGCGTGAGCCTTCCCTACCCCTATCCGTCATACATCTATCGCGTCCGTGCGTAACGGTCAGGTCCAAACTTAAAGAGGAAATTAGCTGAGTTGAAAGAGATTACGCCGAAGTATTAAGGGTTTATCTTAACTCGGCAGTTGAACAGAGACGCTATTGCAGTGATTTTACAGCCTATCTAAATCAGGCTCTTGCACATGCTGAAGAATGTATTGGCGTGACAAGTCCCGCAGGGCGATGGCGGTCTTCCATGAATCGCCGCCGGTTTCGCGTTGAATCTGGGCAGGATGCAGGGGTTTTCCAATCGTCAAGCTGATGATGCCCCGCCGGGGAAACCAACTGTCACCGCGCAACATGGAGCGGGTTCCGCGCAGGGCAATGGGTATCACGGGAACATCCGCTTCCACGGCAGCGCTAAAGGCACCTAGATGGAAAGGCATTAGGCCAGGGCGGCGGGTGAACGTACCTTCGGGGAAGAAAACCAAAGGCTTGCCTTGTTTCAAGGCATCAGCTAGTTTGCTTGCATCTTGCGCCCCTTTTTCCGCATCAAACCGCTCGACAAATTCCGTGCCTATCCTTCGCAGGGCTGCCCCCAACAGTTTGTTCGCTGCCAGTTCTATCTTCGCAACAAAACTCAGACGACGGGGTAGGGCGGCAGTGAGTGCATACACATCCAGATAACTGGAATGATTGGCAACCACCACAAAAGGCTGACCGTCTGCGGGAAGATTTTCCAAACCATTGACCAACAATGGCGTTCCAGTAGCCCTTTGCAAACCCACTATGCAAGTGCGCATGACGCGCCAACGTGCCGATGGGCTAGGCAGAATCATGGCTGAGGCCCACACCATCGGTGCAAACAAGGCAAACACCCCCCAAGCATAAGCGGCAAACAGCCATTCCCCGGCCTTTGTCCAATTTCTTCGGAATTGTGTCTGCAAGCCTTGCCAAGCCAAACCCGCCATGGCTAGGCCAGTCGAAGTCTGGGCTTTGCCGACTTCACCCCGCTCATACAATTCGCGGATGGCGGCTCGGCGCACTTTGCCACTGGAGGTTTTCAGCACGGCACCGGGCGGGGCAAGCACAATATCGTCAGGCGGTTCGCCAATCAAGCCGGTGACCACGGTGTTGATTTTGGCTCTCAGTGCCTCGCCTTGCACCGCTTCCAATCGTCGGGTTTCCGCCAGAACAATCAGCCGCTCAGTGCCGGTGCTAGGATTGATGCCGCCAAACACGGCGACGCAGTCTTTGCGTATGCCCTCTATGTCACTAACCGCTTGCTCCACTTCTTGGGGGTAAATGTTGCGCCCGGCGCGAATGACGATGTCTTTCTTGCGTCCAGTGACGAAAATCTCGCCACCGCTGATGTAACCGAGATCGCCCGTCACTAACCAATCTCCATCAAATAAGGCACGGGTATGTTCGTTATTGTGATAATAACCACTGGTGGAAGAGGGTCCACGAAACTCAATGCGGCCTTGCCGACGCTCAGGCAATTCGCGCCCACCATCATCCACCACTCGAATTTGGTGACCGGGCAGGGGCAAGCCACAAGCAACAAAGCGCAAAGCCGTCGGGTCCTTTGGGTCGGCAGGGATTGCCGTGCCTTGCAGGCTGAAGGCTTCGCGTTGGATGCAGTCGATCAACGGACCCCGCCCCAATTGAGGAAAACCCAAACCCACCGAGGACTCGGCTAGGCCATAAACAGGCAACATGGATTCTGCCTTGAAGCCATTCGGCTTGAACCGTTCTATGAAACGTTCGATGGTCTCAGGCACCACCGCCTCTGCGCCATTGAATGCTGCTCGCCAACAGGACAAGTCTAACCCGGCCGTTTCGCTTTCCTCCAATCGGCGCAAGCAAATTTCATAGCCAAAATTCGGCGAGGCCGACAAGGTGCCACGATAGCGGTGAATCGCATTTAACCACCGCACCGGTTTAGAGATGAAACTCAAGGGTGGCATCACCACCAAAGGGATGGCGTGATAAAGACTGCCTAGCCATGCACCAATTAAACCCATGTCGTGATAGAGTGGTAGCCAACTTATAAACACATCGTCGGGCCGGACATCGACTGCCATGCCCATCGCACGAACATTTGCCATCAAATTGGCGTGGGTCAACACCACGCCTTTGGGTGTGCCGGTGCTGCCCGAAGTGTATTGCAAAAAGGCTATGTCTGTGGGCTTGATGGCGGGGGTGACATGACTACCGCCAACGCTGGCAAGTTCTGCCACAGTCACCACTTGTGACAGGCTTCCCACCAACGAACAAAGCAACTGGGTATGTTGCTTTCCCTCAGGCACGGTGATCATCACCGGGGCGGCGCAGTTGGAAAGTATCGCCACATAGCGGCGCAATTGTTCCTCCAGTTGCGCCATCCTAGGCGGCGGATACATGGGAACCGGCACACCGCCGGCCAACAACACCCCGAAGAAGCTAAAAAAATAATCTGGCCCAGTCGGTAGCATGATGGCGACAGCCTGACCTTGAAGCAGACCGGCTGTTTGCAAACCAGTCGCAACTTTGGCAGAATCGATTTGCAGTTGACGATAGCTTAATGTCTGGCCTTCATCGTTATCGCTGTAAAAACGGATATGGTTCCGGTCTGGATGTTGGGCAACATGCCAATCCAATGCGGCAACCAAGGTATCGGCTTCTTGCGGGGCGGGTTGCCAACTGCCCGATGTCAAGTTGACAAGTTCCAAGACACCGCCTGCATGGGGATTGGTTGTTGTCGGCAAACCTTGCAGCAAGGCGCGCAACAGGTCACGTGGGGTCTCAGCCTCGGCAAACAAACGTTCGGGCGGGTTCATATCGAAACGCCGTTCAATGCGATGCATTAATTCCACTCGACCTAGGCTATCCAAGCCTAAATCCTTGTCCAAAGAACTGTCTAGGGAAATGTTCGATATTGGCCTACCCGGATGAAGTTCTTCAACGAGTCCTTGCAAAACCTTCAACAATGCTTCGGCGGTTTCGCGGTTGTCGTGCAGCGGCATCAATTCAGACATTTTTGGCTGCCAGATTTAAGCTTGAAGGTACATATTCACTATTGAAGCCCACTTCCAACGCATTTCAAACCTCATGAATCCACCCTTGGGTCGGTCAATTTGCGGATGGCGGCTTTGCGAACGTAAGCAGCCGGGTCAGTCTTGGCAATTTCCGTGAGGATGGCATCATTGGATAACTTTAGGACGGCAGCTTCGCGCACTAAGCCGTTGTCATCCTGTTTGGCAATTTCGGCAAGGATGATTGGGTCACTTAATTCCCAGACTGCATATTTTCGCACACACCAATCTGCATCGGTTTTGGCGACCTCGGCGAAAACTGAAGGATCGCCCAGTTTGTGGGCAGCCGCTTTGCGCACACATGCATCTTGGGCCTGTTTGGCGACACCGGCAAGAACCGACAGGTCGGTTAAACTCTGTACAGCGGCTTCCCGGACATAGGTGTTTTCATCGTTTATTGCGACTTGTGCGATCAGGGCTTGGTCGTTCAGTTCTTGCACTGCCAGCTTACGCACCGACCAAATACTATTGTTTTGGGCAATGTGGCTTAATAATTGTTGATCGGTCAAATTATGCACGGCTGTCTCGCGCACATAGGTTTCTTCGTCCCGATCCGCGATGCTGGCAAGCAAGGTTTGGTTTTGCAGTCTGTGAGTCGCCGTTTTACGCACGGCCCAACTGGAATTGCCTAGTGCTATTTCGGCAATCAAAGTCTGGTCCGTCAATCTGAGGACGGCAGCCTCGCGCACGAAGGTATTGTTATCGTTCCAGGCAATGCTGGCTATGACGGTTTGGTCAATCAATCTTTGTACGGCTGATTTACGCACAAAAGCATCGGGGTCAGTCCTTGCCACTTCAGCCAAAGTGGACTGGTCCGCTAGTTTTTGCACTGCGTAGGAACGGGTGTCTTCAAAGCTGGCATGTTTGGCAACATCAATCAGGCTGGCTTGGTCGAACAGTTTTTCCATGGCAGACATGCGGGTTTCAGGATCAGCGGAATGTTTCGCTATTTCAGCTAAAATGGCCTCGTCAGTCACTCGCTGCAATGCATTTTTTCGAACGTCCGCATGACCGGCGTCGCGGGCCACTTCGGCAACGACAGTTTGCTCGGTCAGCTTGCCTAACGCGACGGAACGTAATTCCGCATCGTCGGCCTTCTTCGCAATATCGGCGATAACTCCTTGATCTTCAAGTTTATGAAAAGCTGCTTCACGCACTTCGGAAAGGCTGGCCTGCTTGGCAATGTCACAAAGCAGGGCTTGAACGTCCAATTTTTCCACCGCCGCATTGCCTATGCTTGCATCGCCGGTGGTATTGGCAACATTGGCAAGCAACAAGGGTTCGTCTAGTTTCCAAATCGCAGTAAACCTTGTCGCCGCATGTTTGCCATTCCTCGCCACATCGGCTAATAGCGTCTGTTTGTTTACATTAGCTAGGGCGGCAACACGGATGGCTTCATCCTCATCGGAAATGGCAATACTCGCCAAAAAGTCTTGGTCGTTTATTTTGTGAATGGCGGTTACCCTCACGGTGATGTCTGGATCATGCTTGGCTATTTCGGCGAGTATTGCTTGATCGTCCAACTTTTGAACAGCAGACAAGCGGATTGAATCATTTGAATGTTGCCATTTTGGACGCAATAGATTCGGAAGCTTCATATTAATATCCGGGCTTGAGCGGAAAGGGAAACTGGAAAATACGGTGTATGATACTGCAAAAGATATTGACTTTGGGTAAGTCTGATCATTAATCACCCAAGTCTCTTCCTATGGGCGTGGAGGATGGGCCATCTAGGGAAGTTCTTGAGTTTTATCCAAACACTGACCAATGAAATGCCAGTGAAATCCGATCCCGAAGATGACTGCAATATGGAATATTTCATGAGGGCCAATGATGCCGGGAATTAACACAGGCCAACGCAAATATTCGGTGATTCCACCCAAGGAATATGACAAGCCACTCAACACGAGTGGTTTGATAAAAGATAAGCCATACCTTCGAGCCAGCAATGATCCTGAAATCATGCCCAGCCAACCTAGCCCTAGATAGACGCTTAGGCTTATCCATTCGGGGATGCTGTCAAAGAAAATGACTTTAAGGGTAAGCCCGGTGATTGCCAGAGTCCAGATGATGGACAGTATCCCCCAGCGTAGAAAACCCTTGAACATGATAACGTGCAAAGGCGTGAAGCTTCCCGCGATGAGCAGGAAAATGCCAGCATGGTCCAGCCGTTGCAATACCATCCTGCCCGCTCCGCCAGACAATAAATGGTATACGCCACTCATGGACAACAAAAAAACCACACTAAAGACAAATAGTGCGAGCGCGATGCTGTCACCTAGGCTACCGCGCGCCCTGCCCACCAAAAAAATGCCCAGAACTAAAAATACGACAGCGGCGAGCAAATGAATGATGGAACTGAAAGGGTCGGCGAATCCAGGGATTGAATAAATAGACAAGATTTAACTTTTTCCTAGACCAAGAGATAACACACTTTTAAAGCATGTTATCTCGCAGTTTTGACCTGATGCTTAAGGGAGCGTCAAAGCTTGCTTTGACATCGGGGCTTTTAAGCTTGCGCTGGCCTTGGAGCGTCAAAGCAAGCTTTGACGGTCCAAACCTAGTCGGCTCCTTAACCATCAGCCAATCAGCATCTATTTTGCCGAGTCGAGTGCAGATTGCAGTTTTTCCTCGTCTTCATGAGACAGGGAAGTCTTCAGAATTTTGCCACCTGTTCCCTTGATTTCTTCCAGAACTTTGTCGGCAGTCATTTTACGGACCAGAACGAACAAGGCGGAAGAATTAGGCTTGAGAGTCGCCGCCAGTTCTTTCATAAAGTCGTCATTGATGCCCACATCGGTCAGTGCGCCAGAAATTGCGCCAGCCCCAGCCCCGACAGCCGCGCCGAGCAAGGGGTTTAAAAACAACAAGCCAATCAACGCACCCCAAAAACCGCCGCTGATGGCACCGGCTGCGGTCAATTGATAGGCTTGATTCAATTTGACTTTGCCTTCGGCACTCTTCACTGCGACAACGGCATCTTCCAAGTCGATAAGATAATCACGCTGCATTTTAATGAGCTTGATTCGGACTTCTTCCGCTTCAAACTGGTTTTCGTAAGCAATGACGATGAGTTCGCTCATAGTATTCTCCTAAAGTGTTTGTTGGGTTAAATCAACGTTAAGTCTGTGCCTGAGGGCAGTTGACAATGTTGAAAGCCTATAGACCTACAAAATAAATCAAGGTTGCAGTGACAATCCACCGACTTTCTTTAATTCCACCGTAATGTTGTCGTCTTTGGCTGCATTGACGAAATCTTGGATGGTTTCCATGATGTCTTGGTCAATGAACTGAGCCTTGCTGCCATCGATGATGAGATAGCTGTTGTCTGCCACCCGGTCAAGATAAGTACGCAGTAAGGCTTTGTTCAAAAATGAAACATCCTTCTGCAAACGAAGCAGATAATGGTTGCCGTCTTGGGTTAGGCTTATCGCGGAGTGGAAGTTCGCTTTGATGACGAAGAATAAACCGCACACCATGCCGAATGCCATGCCCTTCAACAAATCGATCATCAAGATGGCAGTTACCGTAATGATGAAAGGTGCAAATTGATTTATGCCCTTGGCATACATGTCCATGAACAACTTGGGCTTCGCCAATTTGTATCCTGTCAGCAACAAAATGCAACCCAAGCTGGCCAAGGGAATGTAATTGAGATAGTGGGAGAGGAACATTACGCTTAATAGCAACAATACACCATGAAAAAAACAGGCGAACTTAGTTTTTCCACCCGCATTGACATTGGCTGCACTGCGGACGATAACGGCTGTCATCGGCAAACCTCCCATCATCCCGCTGATGAGGTTGCCTATCCCTTGAGCTTTCAATTCCTGATTCGTTGATGCCACTCTCCTGAGCGGGTCTAGCTTGTCGGTAGCCTCCAAGCTCAACAAAGACTCCAGGCTGGCAACTATCGCAATCGTGATGGCGATGAAGTAAACCTCGGGGTTGGCGAGTTGCGAAAAGTCGGGGAGCCTTAATTGCTGAGCAAACCCACTGATGCCTTGGATGGGAGGCAAACTGACCAGATGTTCAGGATGGATCGCCAGCACAGGGTTGTCTAGGGTAAACAGGTTAAATGCGACCCCCCAAAGCACGGCGACCAGCGGGCCGGGGATTAACGACAAAATCCGGTTGCGTTTGAACAGCGAACTTTCCCACGCCAGTAAAATAATGATGGCAACTACACTGACAATCACCGGACCCAATGAAAATGCCCCGAGCGACTGGAAAATTTCGGAGACTGTCGATTCAGCATCTTCCGTCATATAGGATTCATCGCCTTCAAAATCCGCGTCGAAACCAACCACATGGGGGATTTGCTTCATGATCAAAATCAAACCGATAGCCGCCAGCATGGCTTTGATGACCGCCGACGGGAAATAAGCGCCGATGATACCCGCCCGGAAAAAACCAAGTGCGAGTTGGATGCCGCCAGCGATGACGACGGCAAGCAGAAAACTTTCAAAATTGCCCAACTTTTGGATGGCGCTGAACACGATCACGGTTAGCCCAGCCGCGGGGCCGGAGACGCTCAGTTGGGAACCGCTCAGCCACGCCACGATGACGCCGCCAACCACGCCGGAAATGACACCTGCGAACAAAGGTGCGCCGGATGCCATCGCTATACCCAGACACAGTGGCAAGGCGACCAAGAACACCACGACCCCTGCCGGAATGTCGTCGCCTAAATGATGGAAGTAATAGTCTACATGCTTATGAATCATCGAATGTTCTCCATTCATCGTATTTGTTGATTAGCCAGTTTTTCAGCTAAATCCAAAAAAAGCCGTCATTCCGGCAAGGAGCGCCGGAATCCAGGCTCCATGGACGGTAGAGTGTGAAAGCATCCTTCCAATCTGGATACCGGCGATCCCGGTATGACCTATCGATCAGTTTGGCAGAAGAATCTTGCTAACCGGCTTGGATTAATGCTCGTCGGTAAATTGGTAGATCGAATTGACATGGGAGCCTGGTGGCAGGGTGATCAATTGGCTGATGACCCCGTCGTTCAAGCCATACACCCAACCGTGCAAGACCGGGCGTTGCTCGTGCTTCCAAGCGTTTTGGACGATGGCGGTATGCGATAAGCGATGGACTTGCTCGATGATGTTGAGTTCCACAAGCCGGTTAATTCTTTCCGACTGGGTTTCCAAGTGTTCGATTTCATCTTGGTGAAGCCGATATATGTCTTTGATGTGGATCAGCCACTTGTTGACCAAGGTCAAATCTGAACGCTGCCTGGCAAGGGCAGCTTTAATGCCTCCGCAGTCGTAGTGACCGCACACGATGATGTGCTTGACCTTGAGTACGTCAACCGCGTACTGCAATACGCTTTGGCTGTTGAAGTCGGTAGCAATCACTTGGTTGGCAATGTTGCGATGGACAAAAATCTCGCCGGGTTCGGCATTGACGATAATTTCCGCCGGCACACGACTATCGGCACAGCCAATCCAAAGGAAATCGGGGGTTTGCTCTTTGGCTAGTTCGTTAAAGAAATTAGGCTCCTGAATGATTTTCTCGGCAGCCCATGCTTTGTTCTCGATTAATAGCTTTTCAAATGGTTTCATAAGTGTAATCTTCTCTGTCAGTCAAATTACTTGTCGACCAGTTTTCACTGAATGGGCGATTGGCTACTCAGAATAATACTACGCTTTGCTGTATGGCTGGAATGTTCTTAACTGATGATGATACGCTGTAGCCTAGGATTGGAGCGTCAAAGCTTGCTTTGACAACGGTTGGAGCGTAAAAGCTTGCTTTGACTACGGTCGTTGCAAGCTTTGACGCTCCGTTGCAAGCTTTGACGCTCCAGAATCAAGCAAGCTTTGACGCTCCAGAATCAAGCAAGCTTTGACGCTCCGTTTTCATCGCCTTGCCTAGCGTCAGTTATTAATTGATAAAATGCTAACTGTTTGGCGATTTGCAATTGATTTGATGTGAACGATTTGTGTAGGATATGGATGGAATGGCATCAGATAGCCGTTCCCCTAAATTCGAATCCCGGGGTTCATCAACCCTCCACACTTCAAAACATTCCTAACATAATCGACAGGATAATAACATGGTCAGAAAAATCGCAATCCCCCTTTTGGCTGCCGTAGTCGTGCTCCCGGGCTGCGTTTCGCAAAGAACCTATGACAGAGATGTCGCTACGGAACGGCAGTTTAACCAACAACTGAGAGAGGAAGTGCAGGCCGATCAGGTCAAAATCACCCAACTGCAAGATCGCTTGAGAGTGACCATGGAAGACGAACTCCTTTTTCCAGAAGGAGGCTGGGAACTTCACGCTAAAGGCAAGGCAGTGTTGGATAGAATAATACCGGTTTTGCAGAGTTCAACCACTCATCGAATTGAAATAGAAGGCCACACCGATAATTTACCCATTGGTGGGCATCTGCAACACCACTTCCCGAGCAATTGGGAATTGTCCGCCGCCCGCGCCATCGAAGTGGTCAAGTATCTACAGAAAAAAGGCATAGACCCCAGCCGATTGACGGCAGCGGGTCACGGCGAATATCAACCCGTGGGTCCCAATTCGACACCTGTGGGGCGGCAGCAAAATCGCCGCACAGATATTGATTTGATGCCTATCTACATTCAGTAGTCAAAGCTTTTTAGATTCCCAATAACCTAAATCATCAACAAGGATGACCACAGATGCAGGCTTTTCTTGCCCTTGGCAAGCAGGCTTGCGGTCATGGCACTAAATTTTATGACGATTACATTCAAATCACGGGTTATTGGGAATTCTTTCGAGATGTACTGCATTCCTAGTGTCAAATTAGGCATTATGTCGTTAATGATGGTGGTGATTGCCGCTTGCAATTCATTCGGGCCGGATGGCCTAAGGGCCACACACCCGCTTTATAATGAAGCCATTGTCGGCAGTTTAAATGAGCAATTCGTGCAAAATCTCGTGCGCTTGCATTACCGGGACCCGGTCTTCTTTCTTGATGTCGCCAGCGTGACAGCTTCCTTGAAGCTGGATATGAGTGCCGGTCTGGATCAGTCTGAAATCGGATTTGGGCCGAATGGAGGCACCGACTTCATGAAATACAGCCTAGGTACGGCTTATACGACCGCCCCTACACTGTCTTATGTGCCACTTCAGGGAGAAGGTTTCGTCAAGAGTCTGCTCAGCCCCATATCCATTGAGGCATTATTTACGCTGACCGGATCGGGTTGGAGCAGTCATCGCTTGTTTGGTCTTTGCGTGGAACGCATAAACAGTCTCGAAAATGCACCGATAGCCTCGGGTCCTACGCCCAACTTTCCCCCGGACCAAGACCGTCAATTCAACCGGCTGTTGCAACTGTTGGAAGAGGTGGTTAACGAGGAACTGATTATTCCCCGGATCGACCCGACTACTAAAGAACCTCAAATTCAAATCAAATCATCCCCTGAACATCGCGAGGCGATTCGGGAAATCAAACAATTACTCGGCTTGAATCAGACACTTGAGGTTTACCGGGTCAGCAGCGATTTTCTGCAACTCCGCCCAGACACCTTGTCGATCCGCACCCGCCCAATGATGAGCATCTTATTTTATCTTTCCCAGCATGTCGATTCGCCGAACGCTCATAAGCAACAGGGTTTGGTGACGGTCACTCGCAACCGGGACGGGTCGGAATTTGATTGGGGTACCACGGCGGGTGGAAAGATTTTTCACATTCAGCAAAGCGAACGTCGGCCTGACATGGCTTTCGTCGCCATACCTTACCGCGATCATTGGTTCTATCTGGCGGACAATGATCTTGAATCGAAATCCACCTTTATGCTAGTGGCTCAATTGTTCCGTTTGCAAGCCGGCGCGGCCAAGTCAACTGGACCCACTTTGACCATACCCGTGCGCTAAGCTGACCCTTATGTATTTTAGGCTGTTCATGTTCAATGGACACACCGCTAACCCAATGCGTAGACTATGACTAACAATATGCGATATGAATGACCAAGCATCCCATGATGACTAAAACCAAGCACTCATTTTTTGTCCAACAGTCTTGTCTGCACTTACTCTGGTTCGCCATTTGGATGTGCCAATTTTTGGCCGCTTCAGCCAGCGCCAGTGAGTCGAGTCCACTCCAACCAATCGACACATCCAGCCCTAGGGCAACGCTGCAAGGGTTTATCGA
>CAIOOA010000313.1 GCA_903859815.1 uncultured Methylococcaceae bacterium
ACCCCGAACAGCACAGCCATCTGGGTCATGCCAATGTCAAGCGTCCCCATGTTGTTTCTCCTCCATCATACGCCCTGCTTCCAAGTCAAACACACGACCGCATAGCGAAACCCAATCCGGGTCATGCGCCACCGACAGGACAGTTAACCTAGGATCGGCAAACACATCGAACACGGCCTGTTTGCTCTCGACATCCAATGCGCTGGTCACCTCGTCCAACAAATACAGGCTTTTACCCAACAACAGGCCGCGAGCCAAGGCAATGCGCTGCTTCTCCCCGCCCGAGACCCGGTTACAGTCTTGGCTCAGGATGGCTTCCGGCAGATGGAGGGTGCGCAAAGCGTCAATCAGGTTGGATTCGGAAGGCTTGTTTCCGCTGTGGGCCTTGAATTGGAACGGCAGCAGCAAGGCATCCCGCACGGTCTCCGCCCCCAGCACCGGCTCTTGACCGATGTAAGCGGCACAGCGCCGAATCTCTGCGATGACCGACTTTTCCAGCGGCTTCCCCTGAAAATAAACCATACCTTTCGCCAAGGGGCAAAGCCCCAGCAAGGTCTTCAACACCGTGCTTTTGCCCGCGCCAGACTTGCCGCGAAACACTGCCTTGTCACCGGCATTCAGGTCAAAGCTAATGTCCGTCAAAATGGCTTTGCCGTGTATAGACACGCCAACTTGGTCGAATTGGATCAGGGATTCAATCACTTATTTGTCAGAATTCATGGGCATCAGTTAATTGATGCGGTTGTTAGGCCAGATTATTGCGCACGTTACCTAGCTCTAGCTCTCGTCGTTATACACAAGTCCCGCAAAGCCGTGCCGTCATTCCAGCAGGGATGCAGGACAAATCGGCAGGACAGCCGATTTGCACGGCTCCGCCGCCCGTAGGGTTCGGGACAAGGATGTCCCGAATGCATCCAGTGCCATGGACGGTAACTCGCCGTTATGTAAGTGTTTGATTCAAGCTACACACAAACCCGCAGATTCACTTCCCTGTGACTGGATTCCGGCAGTCCATGCCGGAATGACGGGCTTCAACCACTTGTGTATAACGATGAGAGATCTACCTTGGTAACGCTACCCTAGAGACATAGCCCATCCAGCGATACCCTGACGAGAGCCTGTCCGTCAGCCAAGCGGGAATCGGCAAGGGCGTTGAGTTCCAAATCTTCCAGCTTTTCCATCAAGGCTTCATAGGCTTCTGCCGGGACACAGTAAAACGCTGGCTCGTTGCGGTTGAGAATGGCGACGGGCGAGCCTTCCCCCGCTGCCACTGTGCCTAGGGGGTTTTTCTTTAATTCGGAGACACTTGCGGTGACTTCTGCCAAAATAACATGCGCCATGACGATCTCAATTGGGTGGAAAGCCTTGATTCTAGCACAAGGGTTTAAATTATCACGCCATGACCGCATGGAAAAGATAGAATTTCGGCTAGGTCAGTAGTTGCCTCTGCTCAAGTTACCACATCAAGGGATATGCACAAGTTTGGGTGGGCGAGTGTTTAAGTTTGCACGCCACCGCCGGGGTTTGGGTTCCGTACCACTTGGGCAAACGGTAAAGCCGTTTGCCCAGACTACCCGGCTGCGTTCATTCACCGCAGGAGCAGTTAACTCGCGTTCCCACGCTGGGAGCGTGGGAACGATCAAAACAGGTAGGGCGGAATAGCGGTTTAGCGTATTCCGCCGAATGTTTCAACTTTCCCATACGGCGCAATATGCGGCGGAGCCGCTCGCGCCCTTCGGCCCTGGAACGCCATGTTAGGCAAGCAACTTGTCATATTCCGCATGAGTGCCTATCCAAACCCAAAGAAAACCGCCATCAATCGGAGTGGCAACTGCGCGGTAATCGGAACCGACACGGGCAGACCAGATTTTACCAACTTTTTTTAAACTGCAAAGAAGGATGAGAAAGATCGGCTTTTAGCAGTTGAAAGTTTTTCTTGGCGAGTCTGCGAATTTCTAAAGGAAGACCTTCATAGCAAGCCCTGAAGCTGTAAGCCGTTTTGTGTTTCAAAGGTCTCGCGTTAGTCCAGCCTCATGTTCGGCGAGCGCCGCATTGATAAGGAAATCTAGTTTTCCAGAATTGGAATCGGCTTCCAATTTTTTATCCCAGCGTGCTTGGTCGAACTCAATAAGCCAATCGCGGAGCTTCGAAAAGGAAGCGTCATCCAATTCCGCAATGTGCTGTTCTAATAACTCTACTTGAATCATAAATACCTCGCTTTTTAAAAAGTCGGGCAACGATAAAGCCGTTGCCCGACCTATCCGGCTGACTAGTTCTTGAATATTCAGTTTGCGCGGACTTTAGGTATTGCTCTTAATATGATGAAGAGCAATAGTGGCAATGCTGACTATCGGATAGCTAAGGATGAGCATAACTATAATAAAATGTTCCGACTTGTCAGGAAGATTTTTAGTAAGCGAGTATAAAACAAACAGTAAAAGCGCACTGTTGAGAATATATGCTGCTGCTCGAAGTGTTGCCATCTTGTCGTTAACCTTGTATTTTTTCGCCTAACGATCCCGTTCAGCCGCCCACGAGGAAGGAGCCGGAATCAACACGCCAAAAGTCCATGCGGGTCGGCTAGAACGGCGGGTTAGGCGGGTGGGCAAGGAGGCAAGGCCGGGGTTTCATGGGTTTTTCCTATTTGCTTGTTAAATTATCTTGAAAACAGGTAGGGCGGAATAGCGGTATAGCGTATTCCGCCGAATGTTTCAACTTTCCCAT
>CAIOOA010000314.1 GCA_903859815.1 uncultured Methylococcaceae bacterium
TACGATAATGATACCAAAACCTAGACAACACCTGCACTCGATTGGATAATGCATGATCGTTCCAGCTAAAACCAGTATATATCAACAGATCTTTCTCCCAAAGCAGGAAATGATAAATCATATCGCGTGCCAACAATAAATATCGTCTATCTCCTGTGGACTCAAATTCTGTAAGTAAAATATCAGGCAAACTGAAACCTGCATACATTAATTGCCATTGACCTGACCCTTCAATCACATCGTTTATTGAGAAAGGTAGTTTTATGTTTCGCGGACCATGGATTGGGTCGATTGCGATGCCATTTACTATCTCTATGGCACTTTTATGGTTTTCTGGCGAAGCTTGGTTCAAGCGAAGAATGCTCGCTTCAAAAATGTCATTGCTTGGATTGTGGATGGCCTCCTGTACTTCATGATCGGACACTGGTGAAAAATAAAACCAGTATTGTCTAGCGGGACCCACCCAGATGGAACAGATCACTAATACTGACAACACACCTAAATAAATAAGTTTATATTTGTTAAGATTCATAAATCTGGTTCAAGTTGATGTATATCGGCTATGTTATGAAAGGTTCATCAAAACTTCAACGCACTAATCATTTCCTGCGCTGATTGTGGTCGTTCTTTAGGATTCATCGCCATGGCTGCATCTATGATTTGCAGTAAAGATGCCGAATATTTATACCGGAAGGATTTGACGGCAGGTGTCAACGTGTCTTTTTGGGCGCGTGCCTTTGCCGAGGGTGGGAGCTTGCCATCCAAGCACATTCGCATGGATGCCCCCACCGCGTATAAATCGCTCCATGGACCTACGGCATGAGCATCAATGTATTGTTCTATCGGGGAAAATCCCGGTGTGGACACCTTGCCGGGTTTGGGCGGGCCGCTAGTCGGGTAAGGCTGGACCGCACCAAAATCCAATAATAATGGCTCGCCGCCTTGACGAATCAAAATGTTGTGGGGCTTGATGTCCAAATGCAGATAACCTTGGTTGTGGATGCACTTGACCCCTTCCAGCAAAGACGGGAAAACCCGCCGAATAAACACTTCACTCATTGGCCCTTTCTTTTCCCTTAAGTAATCACCTAGGATTTTTCCGTATTCATAAGTCATCACCAAATATACGGTGGAATTCGCCTCAAAAAAATTCAACACCTCCACAATGCTGGTATGGCGAAATTTAGTCAATACCATGGCTTCTTCCAAAAACCTCTTTCTGCCTACAATAAATAGGGTTCGGGTTTCGGAACTGTTGGGGATCACTAAATTGCCCCAGGTCCGGTGGGCCAGGCGGCGTGGCAAATATTCTTTCAACACCACCAATTGCTGGTCAGCGAACTGACGGGCCAGATAAACCGAGCTGAAACCACCGCCACCAAGCGTACTTTCAATAATATAGTCCTCAATCCGGGTGCCTGGCTGAAGAAAATACCAAGCATCCGGGTCTTCGGTTTCATAGGAATCTGGGTTTAAAGTGGATTGCAATGGTTTCCCCTAAGCAGTTTTAGCTCTACTATGACAGCTTATCGACTCAAAAACATTAAGGTACAAAAAAATATGTGGATTAAAAGCATGACAGCGTTTGCCGGTGCGGAACGCGAAATCGGACTATGGGCATTTTCATGGGAAATCCGCTCTGTCAACCACCGTTATCTGGACATTGCCCTGCGTTTGCCAGACTCCTTCCGTTTTCTTGAAGCCGAAGTACGCAACCGCATAGGTAAAAGCGTCAAGCGTGGGCACTTGGATGTGACCTTGATGCAAAAGAAAACCCCATCATCCGAATCAGGCTTGGAACTGGACACTACATTACTCAAGAAGCTGTTGGCAGCCACCGAAGAGATTGAAGCTTCTGCAAACCAGACCTTGGGCCATTTCAACGCACTCGAATTGCTACGCTGGCCCGGAGTGTTGCGCGAATCCGACACTGATCGTGAACAATTAGCCCCCATGCTGTTGGAACTGCTAGGCGAGGCAATGGATAAAATTGTCACTGTTCGGTCTAACGAGGGGGCGCAACTGGCGGAGCTAGTCGAAACCCGCTGCCTGAAAATGCGTGAACACCTTGCTGATGTACGCCAACGAATGCCTGAAGTCCTGGCTGCGTTGCGCCAAAAAATCCTTGCCCGTTTGTCAGAGGTCACCGCTCGCCCCGACCCAGACCGGCTAGAACAAGAGCTTGTTTATCTGGCCCAAAAACTGGATGTCGCCGAAGAACTGGACCGCCTTGACGCACACATTGCCGAAACCCTCAAAACCTTGCGCCAAAAAGAACCTTCGGGTCGTCGCTTGGATTTCCTGTTGCAAGAAATGAATCGCGAGGCCAACACCCTAGGCTCCAAATCCGCTGATTCCGAAACCACTCGCGCATCGGTGGAGTTAAAGGTCTTGATTGAGCAGATGCGAGAGCAAATACAGAATATAGAATAAGATAGGCGTGACACGCCGAGCCTTTGCTCGGCGTGTGGCCTTCACTACCTTTGCCAATGGTCATCCAAGCAAATCAAACCATCAGTCAAAAACGATGACTGGCGTTCCATTCTTGACGGTGTCGAAAAACCATTTTGAAGATTCAACGGATATTCGGACACAACCGTGGGAGGCATTGTAGACTGGAACTTTCGGTGCGCCATGGATAGCGAATCCGCCATTAAAATAAAGCGGGTTAAAAAGCTTCCCAAGGTCGCTTTCACGCCAACCGGGAATTCGATATTGTATGTGAAACCGACCGCGTGGAGTTCGGGCGACCCCGCACACTTGTTTCCCCGATTTTTTCGACACTTCGCAATACTTGCGATCCGAGCCTGAAGACACGGCGAGGGCGCGGTTAAGCCCTTTCTCATCGAAAAACAGCAGAACTTGTCGCGGTATGTCGATCTCGATGCGAGGCCAACCCAATTCAGCATGTTTTCCTTCAGGATAGCTTGCTTTGTGCAAGGCTTGCTGGGTTTCCAGTGTGTAGGTTCCGGTGCGTTTTAATTTGGCGTACTTTTGAAATGCCACGACACCTTGCCAAGTCTGTTGGTCAAAATGACCATCGACCGCGCCCACATCGTAACGCAGTAGCGCAAGCCGCTTTTCCAGCGCCAGCACAGCGTCGCCTCGCGAACCCACTTGGAGAATCTTGGTTTGGGAAAACGGCCCGGGATTTGGCAATGTTGGAAGATCGGCGGGTGGCTTGACCGGTGGCGTGCTGGTTTCACCCTTGGGAAGCTCCTGATTAGACTCGGTCGGAACAACGGTTGGCACCGTTGGCGTGGTCGCCGCAGCCGGGGTTGCGCCCTCGGAAGCCTCCTGCTTGGGCGGTTCAGAAGTGGCATCCGCAACGGGTGTGGTTTTTTCGCCAAGTTGAAGAAAAGACGGCACACAAGAGACACCTGCAATCAAGGTTGTAGTCAGGGTCAACAACTTCACCCATCGCCAATAGTTTGTCCACTGTGGGCTAGGTTTTTTGGTCAGGCAATCAGGCTTTCTCACACAGTACCTTGTTCGAATATTGAATTAAAAAGGATGGTATCGGGTCATTATAGTACAAGCCAGCCAGTGAATTTTCGCGATTCATACTCAAACCAACTCGATGATGTCATTAAGCTCATTATTGGCCTGTCTTCTTAGCCGAGTTAAATCCTATCCCGATCAATAGGACAAAACTTCCCCAAAGTAAACCAGGAACCAGCCAGAAAAACCTCTGATAGAAAGTTGCCGGTGGATTTTTCAAAAAAGGTATGTCATAAATTCCAGCCCATGCTTCGTACAGGGGTGAGCGTTCCAAAATCTCCCCAGAAGCTAGCGACACCACCGAAATGCCAGTATTGGTGGCTCTCAACACGGGTCTGCGAAATTCAACGCCACGAGCGAGAGTCATGTACATATGCTGATAAGGCTCCTGCCACGCGCCATACCAAGAATCATTGGTGGCATTGACGATAAATTGGGCACCCAGTTCAGCCAGCGACCGGGTAAACTCCGGGAACAGGCTCTCATAGCAGATTTGTGCCCCCATGGAGTAGCCATTCAAGTGCAGCAATGTGGTGGGGCCAGCACCTCGCGCAAATTGACCGGTTGGCGGTAACCAATCCCGTATCTGCGGAAAAATCCCTTCTCCGGGAATGTATTCGCCGAATGCAAGCAGAATGGTTTTACTATAGTGAGGCGGAACAATCTCGCCATTTTCATCCAGCACAAAGAGCGAGTTGGTAATCATGCGAGAGGTAAGGTTTATGCCGTAAGACCCGGTGATGATAGCGAGCTGTCGGGACTTCTGGAATTCACGCAAGAGCAAAGGGTAGTCTTTGGTCTTGAAACTTTCGCCCAAGAGTGCGGGGAAAGCTGACTCCGGCCATAAGGCGAAATCGACCTTGGTTTTGGCGGTTGCGAGGGCGTTGTCAGTCAATTCCATATAGGTCTTAATGATTGCCAGTGGGTAACCGTTGCCCAACTCGGCTGCCATTTTATCGGAACTGCCGATATTACCCTGAACCAATAAGGCGGTTAAATGGGCATCCGGCGTGGGAAGGCGCTGTTTTAACCAACTGCCTCCTAGATTTAACAGAATAAACCCAACTATTACAGCCGCCAGCAGTTTAGGGCCATGAGTATTTTTTCGGTTTTGCCATGCATAATAGAGTGGCAAATTGGTCAGCAGGGTCGCCGCACTGAGTCCGCGAAAGCCAACCACTTCCGCCCAATGGAAAATCGGCACCTTGGAACCATACCAAGAATATCCAAAATTCCAATCGAATAAAGTCAGCGAATAGGCTTCACATAATGTGGTAATCAAGGCCATCAAAGCCAACGAAAGCCATTCCGGCCAATGAAAACGGCGTTGACCTAAGAACCACAACACGCCGGCCACGGGAACGAACAAATGAGCCAACAGGCCAAATGCCACCATGCCCAGCACCGCCAAGGGCCAATCCAGACCGGCAAATTCATGCAACAAATAGGTGACCCAGTTGAAACCGATGCAGGTAAATATAAAAGACGTGATGAGACCGCCGAAAAAAACATTCTTCAAGCGGGTTTGCCTTTGCCAGAATATCCAAAGCGGCACGAAGCAAAACAACGATGCCCAAGGTGGAAAAGGAATGTAGCTGGTTCCGATCAATACGCCAGACAAAACTGGGAGTAACCATAGGCGATTCTGGCTAGGGGTTAGACTATTCATGATGGTTTGATGAGGATGGAAGTTCGTCCGCAGGCGCTTAAATGCGTTATTCTTGACACATTATCCAGTAGAAAGGCATGTATTGCATGAATTTCAAATGCAATTCTGCAATTCTTAATGAAACAATGTCTGGATATTATTAATTAACTTTAGATTTACATAGCTAATGGGGTCAAAAATGCAAGCTGGGTTTATCGGATTAGGAGCAATGGGAGCCAATATGGCACGGAATGTGGCGAAGGCCGGTTTGTTGAAAGCGGTTTGGAATCGCACAGGCATCGTTGCGGAAACGCTGAGTCAGGAATTGCAAGTTAATCATGCAGCAACGCCGTCCGAATTGGCTAATCAAGTGGATGTGGTGCTAACCTGTGTGTCGACCGATGACGATTTGTTGGCCGTCATCGAAGCCATGCTACCGGGTTTAAATTCCAATTCCATAGTCATAGACCATTCCACCGTATCAGCAGAAACCGCTCGTAAAGTCGCAGCGATTGTCAAAGGCAGTGGGGCGGAATTTCTCGACGCTCCTGTTTCGGGAGGTGTGGAAGGGGCTAAAAATGGAACGCTTGCCATCATGGTTGGCGGGCCTATCGAGAGCCTGAATCAGGCAAAGGCCG
Organism: uncultured Methylococcaceae bacterium; assembly: GCA_903859815.1. GTDB lineage: Bacteria > Pseudomonadota > Gammaproteobacteria > Methylococcales > Methylococcaceae > Methylumidiphilus. Next base: position 5,788 of record CAIOOA010000314.1, read on the forward strand.
TGCTTGAAGCCATGTCAGGCCGTATCGTTCACATGGGGGATGTGGGGGCGGGGCAGGCAACCAAGGCCATAAACCAGATCATGTGCGCCGGAATCAACCAAGCCGTCACCGAAGCCTTGGCTTTTGGCGCGACACAAGGCGTGAACCTTGAGAAAGCCATTGACATTATCAGGCAAGGAGCCGCAGGGAACTGGTTTCTGGACAAGCGTGGCTTAACCATGGTCAATGGGGTATTCACTCCAGGCTTCAAGCTTGCCCTGCATCAAAAGGATTTGAAGATATGCTTAGAAATGGCTGAAAAATTGGGTGTGAATTTACCTATCACTCAAATAACCTCGCGAGAATATGCCCAACTGATTCAGCAGGGCTATGGAGACGAGGATATTTCAGCGCTTTACCGGCTCAAACGAAAATAAATTGGCCGGGGCGGGTTTATAATCCGCCCCGGCAAATGAATTACAAGCCCAATTTGTCAAAAAAGGTCTTGACCCCGTCTAGCCAACCTTGATGTTGAGGGTTATGGGTATCGGAAGACCCAACTAGGGACTCGTCCAGTTTCTTGATTAAATCAATCTGTTCTCGGTTCAAATTGACCGGGGTTTCGACACGGACTTTGCAAATCAGATCGCCAACCGGACCGCCACGCACTGGCTTGACACCCTTGCCTCGCATACGGAACAGTTTTCCGGTTTGAGTTTCCGATGGGATTTTCAGCGCCACTTTGCCGTCGAGGGTCGGGACTTCCAAATCGCCACCTAGGCAAGCGACCGGGAAACTAATCGGCACTTCGCAGTATAGGTTTGCGCCGTCGCGGGTGAATATGGGGTGTTCTTTCACATTGACTTGTACATACAAATCACCCGGTGGCCCACCCGCTTCGCCAACTTCGCCCTCGCCACCTAACCGAATACGGTCACCCGTATCCACGCCGGGAGGAATCTTCACCGACAGTGTTTTGGTCTCTTGCACCCGTCCCTGCCCCCGACACGAAGGGCAAGGGTCTTTGATTTGCTGCCCCGTGCCACGACAAGCCGGGCAGGTTTGCTGCACCGCAAAAAAGCCCTGTTGCATTCTAACCGCACCGTGGCCTTGGCAGGTCGAACAAGTCACCGGGCTAGTGCCTTTCTTTGCACCAGAGCCTCCGCAAGGTTCGCAGGGGACATAAGTAGGAACCCGTATTTTGACTTCGGTTCCCGACACCGCTTCTTCCAAGGTTAGATCGAGGTTATAGCGAAGGTCAGCCCCACGTTGCGCACGGCTACGCCCACCACCCGCCCCACGTCTGCCCGCGCCGCCGAAAATATCGCCGAAGATGTCGCCAAAAATATCGCCAAAGTCGGCATGTTGACCTCCGCCCATGGAAGGGTCAACCCCGGCATGACCAAATTGGTCATACGCCGAGCGTTTCTTGGGGTCGGACAGTATCTCGTAGGCTTCCTTCACCTTCTTGAACTTATCCTCAGCCTCAGGATTTTCGGTATTGCGATCAGGATGATATTTCATCGCCAAACGGCGAAAACTTTTTTTAATCTCGTCGTCACTGGCATTGCGGGGAACGCCTAACAATTCGTAATAATCTTCTTTAGCCATAGCCTAGCCATAATGCGTTTAGCCGCTGGCTTGCGCGAGCGGCTTAGAGTTAAAGGTTAATATTCATGCCATTGCTGGCGGTTTTTGTCACTAGCGATTATCGACGCTGAATTCCCTAAGCAATTCCAAAGCAATTCCCGGTTCAGCGCGAATAGCTTCATCATTCGCTTGAAATTTAAAGAATGGCGCATATTGGGGGAATGATCGAATATAGCTCTCACTGAGATGCTGATACCCCATGCTCCACTGCGAAAATTGACGTTCCGCAATGGGTTCCCGAATTAATTCGACTATATCATAATGGCGTGGGTCCTTGCAGATGCGGACAAAAGTTTTCTCCACGTCGGTCGTTTCCCCTTCCAACACTTGTAAAAAATTGCCGTTAGAATACAGTAACATGCCAGTGACACCATCTTCTTGATTGCGGCGCACACTAGACTCTAAAATCTTGCCGATTTCAGCTTCGAGCCTCATGTCACTTAATGAGCTAAGATAAATAAGTTGGATTAAAGCCATTGGATGACCTCGCTATTATAGTTAATGTTGTGTTGAAGGTTAATCTAGTTATTAGCATTGCTTATGCTTGACATGCAATTCTATTTATCATGAAATTCTAAATGAATAGGTTCCGATGCCAATTTTGCACCATTAAGCTATCTGTTATTTTATCATTTCATTCAAGGTTTCTGTGCTGGTATAAAAACCGACATATAACACAGTATCCATAAATCGTTCGATAGTTGTAGCGTAATTTTCCATATTATACCTTATTGAATTTCAGCATTCCGCCTTAATAGTTTTCTGTTCCTTATCGACTTGCAGTTTTGCAAAGATATCATTTCGGAAAACTTCCTTCAACTACACCCATCGAACTATTGGCGGGTTTTATTAATAATGATTTCGCAATTGGGCAATCACAAGATTGCCGTCCAAGATTTTGTAAACCAGCCGATGCTCATTATCAATTCTCCTTGACCAGTAACCTGACAAATTAAACTTCAAAGGTTCAGGTTTGCCTATTCCGCTGAACGGTTCACGCTGAATTTCTTTTAATAGCATGTTTATTCTTCGCAGCATGGATTTGTCGACTTGCTGCCAGTACAAATAATCTTCCCAAGCTTGCTCATGGAATGAGATTATCATTCCTCTATCAACTTATGTTGGACAAGATTTTTCTGCGCTTCAATATCTTCGATAGCTTTTAGCAATCGCTTGGCATTCTTAGGATTGCGCAACAAATAGGCCGTTTCTATTAGCGATTCATAGTCGTGCATGGACATCAAAACCCCAGATTCCGCTTGTTCTCGGGTAATAATGGTAATGTCGCAATCGTTGACGACACGATCAAGTTCAGCGGCTAGGTTTTGGTGTGCCTCAGAATAGGTGATAGCTCTCATAGTTTTTTCATACATTTTATTTTGTGGATACCGTTCCCAAACCTAGTGACGGGCTAAAAAGGCGCATCAAAACTGTGAACATAATTCTTTTTTTGCTTGCTGCCAATCCACTGCCTCAATGCTGCCGTTGATATACATTTCCTCGGTTTTAAGCAAGTCTTCCTCGTACCAAGTCAGATTGGGAATGCTATATTCATCATTTGCCAAATCCGCCCAAAGAGCTTCAATAATCTTTAGTTTATCCAACGCTGGCAAGCTGTGCAATTCAACCATGTTTACCATAAGAATGTACTTGTTATTGAATTGATATAAAGTTCCATAGAATTGGTAAGTTGTCCATATTCACGCAATGGCTACATTCTGTGTACCAATAAACTCAGTTTGTAGGATTGGCTCACCATCCTCCAATAACATTTCAGCGACTTCACGCAGATTTTGATTCAACTCATCCAAGGTTTCTGCTTGTGTATGCGCCCCCGAAAAGCCAGCAATGGAACCGACATATAACCCAGTATCCAAGCATCGTTCAACAATTGCCGTGTAGGTTTTCATTTAAGTTTTGGCATTCCGTCTTACGAGTATATTCAGGTAATATTTTCGCGTAAAAATTCAGGTGCAAAATCAGCTCCGTTATCCCAAGCTATTGTATGCCCTTGCAGCTTGAAATAACTGAATAACTGCTTATCTTTCAATGGCTCGAATAATTCGCCAAATAATTCAGGGGACAGATCCACCTCCCCTTTTGCGCCATCATTAAATGACAACCAGAGACGGTAATCGTCGATATATTTTGCTTCTATTACATGCATAAACATAGTAATTATTCCAGAGGTTCAATTTTTGACAATGGCTTACGATTCATTGCGGCAATCCAGTTAGTCATCAATTCATCTTTATGCAGAACATACCAGTCCAGCACGGCAAGTAGCGCCCTTCTTGGAAACTTTCCTGTCACCACACCTGTTTCAATGTCAACCGTGATTTCATACTCACCATATTACGCATGTAGTGTGCAGGGGCATGTTCCCTGATATACATTCTTATCACAATTCCCAAAAATCGGCTTATTTCAGGCACTATTACAACCGAACAAGAAAGTTTAATTTTTTTCCTTATTGAATTTCGGTATCTTGCCTTAGGAGTTTATATAACCCCAACTTTCAAATTGTCCTTGTAAATCAGGGTTGTTTTGGAATGTTAGGTAGTAAATATATTCCGGTGCCAAATCCGCACCATTAGGCCAAACAATAGTTTCCAGTTCCTTATCGACTTGCAGTTTTGCAAACATATCATTATGCTTCAAGGGTTCAAACATTGGGCCATAAAGGGCAGGCCCCAAATCAGCAATACCCGATTTTCCATCATTGAAGCTTACTTCCACTTCGTAATTTTTCAAATATTTTGCTTCTGTCACATGGATAAACATGAGGTTACTCCAATGGTTCAATTGGTTTTGGGGATTCCTTAATCCGACAAAGCTCCCAGTCTTCCATGAGTTCATCCTTGTGAATATCATACCAGTCCAACACATGCCTAAGTGCCCTTTTCGGAAATCGTCCATCGACCACACCCGTTAAAATATTGACCGTTATTTCATAACTTTCATATTTTGCATGGAAGTGGGGCGGGGAATGGTCATCCCAATACATTGCAATCACAATTCCCAAAAATCTACTTATTACAGGCATTATTTAATCGAGATACAAATGTTTAATTATTCCCATTTCAACCGGGTTCATTCTACTGGGCTTACTAATGGCTATAGCAATTCCAAACGCCGTTCAATACGCTCGATTCGAGCATTCAGTTTGTCTAGCGTTACCTGTTGTCGTGCGTCGGTCTCATCACCCAAAGCGATTTCACGACGAACAAGGTTCATAGCACTTTCCAAACCAGACATTCGTTGCTTCAAATCCCCCACATCGTCGGCAATTTGATCGACCCGACCCCTTATATGTCGGAGATGTTCAAGAACCAAGTTTTCTACATTTTCATTCATGGTTTGTTTCTCACCAAGTTTTGATATAGGTTGAAGTCAAAATACAAGCGAGACGCATCAGTTATACCGTCAATATCATTCGGTTCAATACACGCAAGCCGCTATTGCGACCTACTCGGGCTTGAGGCACGGCATTGTGGATAACAACAGCCTATTACAATGGTTTATGGTCGTTTTCATAGGCTTCAATCAAATCGCCCACCACGGTAATCAGCGAATACAAAGGATGGGTGGCATCGTCCCGAACAATATCGAGTAAGTTGTTCAGAAACTCGGTGGCTTGCTGGTAATCGCTTTCTGATTCAATATGTGATATCGGGGCAGTGGCTCTGAGTGCCTGCCAAGCTGGTACAAGTTTTTCAATGTTTAGCACGGCGTTCATGGTTGCCTCCAGTGATTTCTGTCGTATTCAGCATGGGTCATCACTTGTCGGATATAAAGGCGTTTGCACACCTTACCGGGCTATTAGACCCTACGCGGGATATTCTCTTTAGTTACCCGCATCAAAAACCTTAATGCTTCATTGACAGAAGAAGCATCGGGGAATACCTCTTCAACATCCGCTTCCAAACGGATAACGGGTCCAAGAGATGTTCGGTTTGGGCCTAATTTTCTAACCTTTAAAGCACTTAGGTCATATTCTGGTCGCAGTTCGTCACCATCGTTTTCAAGCTTGATCATGGGTTTTTCTCGCAGTCTTGGTTGCCAGTCTTGCGCTAATTATTCTAATTTAAACGTGCTTTATTTTCGTCCCCAAAGTGCATGGTAATATTTCAATCCTCTCAAAGAACGACCAACCCACAACATTCGGCGGAACACGTCCATAGTTACGCCTTACAGCCTTTGGCTTAATTAGTGGCGTTTATTTAATAAGTTCACCAACAGTCATCCCAATATCTTTGGCAATTTGCCTTAGCAAAACAGGAGAAACGTCTCTGCCAACATGGAACGGAACCGTTGTGCATCGACCATCTGGATGCCTGAATTGTTTATGCGAACCCCGTTGCCTGACTTCGATAAAACCGAGTGCCTCAAGCAAAGCCTGAACTTCGCGAGGCTTTAGAATCAATATGTTGCCCATATTTAAGCAATGGCTACATTCTGTGTGCCAATAAACTCAGATTTTAGGATTGGCTCACCATCCTCCAATAGCATTTCAACGACCTCACGCAGATTTTGATTCAACTCATCCAAGGTTTCTGCTTGGGTATGCGCTCCCGGAAAGCCTGGAATGAAACCGACATATAACCCAGTATCCAAACATCGTTCAACAATTGCCGTGTAAGTTTTCATATTTTACCTTGTTGAGCTTTGGTATTCAGCCTTACGAGTTAATCATTTTTCACTGGCTTTAATTTCATCAAATAACGCAGCAAGATCGGGATTGCCTAGCCATTGTTCACGTTCTGCCGTATAATCGCCCCAGCCAGTTTCAGTTTGTTGGATAAAACGAACTGTATCAACAGCCCCTAAACGTTCATTCAGCAAATCAAGCCCCACTTTTCGTATTTGTTCCAAAGTCATTGGTTGAGCGTTCATTTGTCGTATAAAACCTCTTGCAGCCAGCTTAATGGATTTTTAACATTGAGCATTATAAAATCGGTGTAGCATTGCGCCCGTTTGATTAGTTTATCATCGGTGGAAAGAAAAACATCAACCCCTGCGTGTTTCGCACAGGCCAAATGCAAAGCGTCGTAGGTTGTAAAACCATAGGATTTGAGGCTTTCTGCCAACGAGCGGATTTCTTCATTCAAAATAATGTACAAAGAGGCTTTCTCACAGAGTTTCAATACTCTGCGCTTCCTCTCTTGATTGGGTGTTTCTCCAATCTCAAATAATATAACGCTACTGACAACCCATTCCCAATCGCCAGCCTCGATATGTTTCAAAACAGTGAGTACCGCTTCAGATTCCAAATGAATCCGGTCTTGGGTTTGGTCGTCGTATGGACGATTGAGGCAACAAGCGTCTAAATAAACTTTCATCGTTTAGTGCTTCCTGTGAACCATTTCAATCGTAGATATGCGTACTTTATATTTAGCCACTAATTTTGTCATCGGTCGCATCAGTTTTTATCAGCATAGCCATTCGGCGCAATACGCGGCGGAGCCGCTATTGCGCCTTACCGCGTTGGTTTTTACCACCACGATTCATTACATGATTCTGGAAACTTCAATACAAAAGCTTCAAACGATTTATCAGTTTGATCATTAATTTGTTCCATAATCAATTTTTCTTCTTCCGAACTTTTTGACTCAATAAATGCATAATACAAATTTATCTTATAATCCATCCATGTCTTCAAGTTATCCTTCGAAGGAGCATAACATTTTGATGCTTTATATTTATCGAGTCTTAATTTGATATTAACTAAATTTATTAATGGGGATGACAAAGTAATTTTTGGTGTCATGGATGCAATTTTGTCATGCTCTCTGAACTCGTCTAATAGACCAAGCATGAATGCTATGTCTTTATGTGTATTTTCTCTTTGCGAAATTTGATTAAATTTTTCTCTCAATAATAAATAACGATTTGCTATCTTTTCAGCATCTTGCTTACGTCTCACTTCTTCGGCTAAATCCTTTTCTTCCATTTTGCGGATTCTTTCTCTAGCTAAAAGGAGTTCTTTTTCCTCTTGCACTTTTTTTAATTTGATATTCTCTTCAGCAATCCGCCTGTTATCTTCATCTATTATCTTTTGTTCTTCGGCAATTATTCTTTTTTTCTCAGCTAATCTTGCAGCTTCTTCTCTTTCGGCAGCTTCTTTGGCTTTTCGTGCAACTTCGTTTGCATATCGAATTGAAGCTTCTTTTTCTTTGCGTTTACTTATAATGGATTTTACTTTGGGATCATTTTCATCAATTATTACGTCTATGAGCTTACCATTTGGCAAAGTTCCAACATTATTTTTTTTTACGCTTGGATATGGTGGAAGTTCGATAGTTGATTTTTGTTTCCCAGTTTCGGGATCAATCCACCTATAAATATGCTCGCTTCGTTTATATTCATAACTACTAGATTCTTCAAATAAAGTTGTACTCTTATTATCAGCAAAACAATATACAGATAGTAATACATTAATTAACAGGGTAGAGATTATGAATATTCCAAATTTTCTGTTCATTAATTAGCTATCGACCATTTTAAGTTTACAATATCAATTAATTATTCAATAGAAATTAATTAATTAAAAAATTGTTGATCGTTCCCACGCTCAACATGGAAATTTAGATTTTACTGCGCCATCTGTTCGTTATACCCAAGACGCAGGAATAACAACCTATGCGTTCCCACGCGGGAGCGTGGGAACGATCACATTATTTGCTCAATACGCAGCAAGCGCTACGTACTCTGAGGTACTTATCTGATTTACCCGGCAGCAAGTTAAGTTATAATTTATTCAAATCAACAGGATAACCTGCAGTCTTCAACTCTTTTCCTATAGTAATTTTCCATTGTGAATCATCCACATATACCATATCCCGAATATCACTAGGTAATTCAATATTTTTATTTTTCACGAGCGGAACGACATTCGAACGACCTAGTTTAGCAATTAAGTAGCCATGTTCAAAAATTACATTTTGTCTTGCTCGGGGTTTCAAGTCACCTTCAGAACTAGCATTCTGCGATTCACCGAGATCATCCGGTGTATATAAAACAATCGCAAAGCCAACATTTGTATAGGTTTCTAGTTTTTCAATGATGGTCATTCCTTGATTAGCTTGCTCATGTAATATAATTGCCTTAAATCCAAGTTTTTCTATAAATCGTGCGGCTTCATTCTTTAGTTCACCATCATGCCCATGAACAATAAAAACGCGGCTATTAACTTTATCAGATTTATTTATATTTGAAATAGCGTGAACATCCATAAGATTTGGTGATTTCATCTCGTATTCTCCATTTTTTATATCAATAATTAATGAGTCAATAAACGCGACTATAGGTTCGCCATATTCACGATAGAATCTTTCTTTATCAGTTTCAGTACCTCCAATAAGCGAAATGATAGGAGGACTAAGCTTTATAGTCAGATCGACTGACTTATTTGGTAATTCAATTGAAATGAATTTTCTAAATTGCGATTTCCAAGAATTAAAGCGTTCTCCTCCATAGTGTGAACCGCGTTGTTCATAGGCTGGTAAAACCTCTTTTAAAAGTCGATGCTTATAAGCTTTAAGCTTGCTGGTTACATCTTGTACATCCAAATTCAACCTCATAAATGATTAAATAAAAATAATGACCGGAAAACCTAAGTTATGATCGTTCCCACGCTCCAGCGTGGGAATGTAGATTCTACCGCTCCAGCGGTTCGATATACCCGTGACGCAGGTGCGTCACCCAATGTGTTCCCACGCCGGAGCGTCACTGCCATTAAGTTAAGGTGAAACTCGTTTAAAAACAATGCTTTTTCTGCCGCTTGTGAAAATCCAGCAATCCCCTCGCGGACGTTTTGACGCGTGGCGGGTTTCGGCCTTTCCTTTCCAAGCAGGGATTGGTCA
>CAIOOA010000315.1 GCA_903859815.1 uncultured Methylococcaceae bacterium
GCCTGAGCAGGCCCCGCCCCAACCGATGAAGGTCGAACCATTGGACGCTACAGGGCTTAAGCTGACTTGAGTGCCGTGCAGGAAAGCGTAGCTGCATGAACTGCCGCAATCGATGCCGACCGGGTTGCTCGTCACCGTGCCGCTACCGCTGCCGGTCTTGCCAACCGTCAGCAGATTGGAGTTGAAGGCAGCATAATCAGCCGTAACCGTCGTCGCCGCGTTGAGCGTGACCACACAAACCCCCGAACCCGAGCAGGCCCCGCCCCAACCGGTGAAGGTCGATCCATTGATTGCCGAAGCAGTCAAGCTGACTTGAGTGCCGTGCAGGAAAGTGTAGCTACACGTGCCGCCGCAATCGATGCCATCCGGGTTGCTCGTCACCGTGCCGCTACCGCTCCCACTGCCGGTCTTGCCGACCGTCAGCAGATAGGAGTTGACGGCATACTCAGCCGTGACGGTCGCCGCCGCGTTCAGCGTGACCACGCAAGCCCCTGTGCCTGAGCAAGCCCCGCCCCAACCGGTGAAGGTCGAACCATTGGAAGCTACAGGGCTTAAGCTGACTTGAGTGCCGTGCAGGAAGGCGTAGCTACACGTACCACCACAATCGATGCCGACCGGGTTGCTCGTCACCGTACCACTACCGCTGCCGGTCTTGCCAACCGTCAGCAGATAGGAGTTGACGGCATACTCAGCCGTGACGGTCGCCGCCGCGTTCAGCGTAACCACGCAAGCCCCCGTACCCGAGCAAGCCCCGCCCCAACCGGTGAAGGTTGATCCATTGACTGCCGCAGCGGTCAAGCTGACTTGAGTGCCGTGCAGGAAGGCGTAGCTACACGTGCCGCCGCAATCGATGCCGACCGGGTTGCTCGTCACCGTGCCGCTACCGCTCCCACTGCCGGTCTTGCCGACCGTCAGCAGATAGGAGTTGACGGCATACTCAGCCGTGACCGTCGCCGCCGCGTTCAGCGTGACCACGCAAGCCCCTGCGCCTGAGCAAGCCCCGCCCCAACCGGTGAAGGTCGATCCATTGATTGCCGAAGCGGTCAAGCTGACTTGAGTGCCGTGCAGGAAAGTGTAGCTACACGTGCCGCCACAATCGATGCCGACCGGGTTGCTCGTCACCGTGCCGCTACCGCTGCCGGTTTTGCCGACCGTTAGCAGATAGGAGTTGACGGCATACTCAGCCGTGACGGTCGCCGCCGCATTGAGCGTGACCACGCAAGTTCCCGTGCCTGAGCAAGCCCCACTCCAACCGTTGAAGGTCGAGCCATTGACTGCCGCAGCGGTCAAGCTGACTTGGGTGCCGGACTGGAAGCCAAAGCTGCATGTGCCGCCGCAATCGATGCCGACTGGGTTGCTTGTCACCGTGCCGCTACCGCTGCCGGTCTTGCCCACGGCTAACGAATAAACAGGGTTAGGGGCAAAGCTTGCCCCGACGCTCCTAGGTTGGTCCATGGTGATTTGGCAGGTGGACCCTGCGCCATTGCAATCGCCCGACCAACTGGTCAGGTGCATGCCAGGGGCGGGGGTGGAGGCCAGGGTGACACTCGAACCATATCTAAAGCTGTTGCTGCAAATGCCCGGACAGTTAATTCCGGGTGCCGACACATTGCTGACGACCGTGCCAGAGCCGGAAATGTTGACGGTCAGATCATAAGCACTTTGGGGGCTGTTGATTTTAACGATGAAAGCATCACCTCCCCCCTGGTATGTCGGATCATAGGATACGATGGCCGGATCGGTGGCAGAGGTGGGGAAATCCGCTGAATTGGTATCTCCTGTCACGTAGGCATTGGCGCTGCCGTCCACGGCTATGCCATAGCCGTTGTCGTCGAGACTGCCCCCCAGATAAGTGGAGTGCAGGACGGTTTGGCCGTCGCTCCCCAGCTTGAACAAGAACGCATCCGAAGTACCCCTAAGACTCGGGTAATTGGCGTTCACAGCTGGGAAATCCGAGGAATAGGTAATCCCCGTCACATAGGCATTGCCGCCACTATCCGCCGCGATGCCCCATCCATAATCGTTGCCATTCCCCCCTAAATAAGTAGAGTAAAGAATGGTTTGACCATCGCCACTCAGCTTGAAAACGAATGCATCGAGACCCCCAAGATGATTCGGGTACTTGGCATGGGTCGTCGGGAAATCCGGGGAACCGGTTTGTCCGGTCACATAAGCATTGCCGGAGCCGTCCACCGCGATGCCCTGCCCCCGCTCGTAGTTGCTACCCCCCAGATAGGTGGAATACAGGACGGTTTGACCATCGCTGCTGAGTTTGCAAATAAAAGCATCGTCAGTTCCCTTAAGATTAGGATACTTGGCGTTCGCAGTCGGGAAATCCGATGACATGGTATTACCGGTCACATAGGCATTGCCGCTAACGTCCACCGCGATACTGCTGCCGAATTCGTTATTGCCACTCCCCCCTAGATAAGTGGAATACAGGACAGTTTGACCGTTGCTGCTCAGCTTGAAAATAAATGCGTCCTGACTTCCAATCAGTGTCGGGAACTTGGCGTTCACAGCCGGGAAATTCGAGGAATAGGTAATCCCGGTCACATAGGCATTGCCACCCTCGTCTGCCGCGATACCCCAGCCTTGGTCGTATCCATTGCCTCCCAGATAGGTGGAGTAATGGACGGTTTGACCGTCGCTCCCCAGCTTGAGAAGAAACGCATCATAACCCCCCACAAGATTGGGGTACTTGGCGTTAAAGGTTGGGAAATTCGATGATGTGGTCAAACCGGTCACATAGGCATTGCCGCTGCCGTCCACCGCGATGCCCCAGCCTTGGTCGTCGCCACTGCCTCCCAAAAAGGTCGAGTACAGAACGGTTTGACCGTCGCTTGCCAGCTTGAAAACAAACGCATCGTAGTTTCCAGTCAGATTCGGTAGCTTGGCGTTCACGGTTGGGAAATCTGCGGAAGGGGTTAGTCCGGTTACGTAGGCATTGCCGCTGCCGTCCACCGCGATGCTCCAGCCCAAATCGACACCACTGCCCCCTAGATAGGTGGAATACAGCACCGGATCAATCACCAAGGGACGGCTACGGTCATAGCCCCCCAACACAAACCCATATTGCCATTCGTCATTGCCGGTTTGGGTTAGGCTGTAGTGGGCGTCCACCGCCACCCGCTTGCCATCAATGTCTTGATACACCAGCGGGCTTTCTTCCCCAAAACCGCCGACTGGCGTTTGCACTTCCAGCTTGCCGGTGTCGGTGAGTTTGACCGCACTGGCTCCCTGGTAGGCGAGATGGATTTGCCCAGGATCAGACCCCGGACTGACGAGAAAAGTGGTCTTGATCTGTCCACCTTCGCCGCTGTAGACCACATCGACACCGGGCCAGACTTGCGAATAGATGATGTCGCTGTAGGTCGGTAGCCCGGTTTTCCATTCCGACTGCGAACCTTTTATATAGTTGACCGTGGAGGCAGTCTTCACCCCGCCATGCGGCATTGTCTGTGCAGCGCCAACAAAGCGCACCTGCACCGCCCAACGTTTCGGTGGCGGTTCTTGCAGACGGGCTTCGCGCCCCGTAGACCGCTTTATCCGTTCTGCCGGGTCGGCGGCCTTGTCTACAGGGGGTGGCAGTTCCTGCAAGCCCAAGGTAAGACCCTCGCGGGTGAAGTATGCGGACAGGCGGCCTTGAATGTAGTAGGCCACTTGCGCATCGGTCTGCCCGTGGTTTTCGATGAAGTGCAGCGGCAGTTTCTGAACCTTGGCATTCACCGCTTGGACTATTTCCGATGATGCCGCAGCCCAGTGGGACATGGGCGGACGGTAAACGCTCCCCACCAGCCCAACCAACACCAGCAGTAAGCCAATCAAAACAATCCTTCGGTAAGTCGGTATAGGATACTCATTTATTCGCAGTATTTGAAACATATTGTTCATTTTTTTACATATTGCCTTGCTGTCCTAAAGACAGTGTTTAATTAATTGGGGACGTTGACTTTCGATCCCCATATTTCGGGAGTGCCTAGCTTGTGAGCCAGACTGTAACTGCAGTTTTTGTTCCTGTCAATGAATTACATATTAGATGAGGTCATGGCCTGATCTTCCTCATCATCTATTCCATTAAAGCTAATATAATCATATATTTATTTAATTATATCACTTGCGTTCCCATTATAGATAGCTTGGTGAAAAACTGTGTCATATGGCACATCTGTGTTAGTTTACACGGCATATAACACAGTTATAAAATAATAAAAAAAAATACTTGCCAGTCGTTGGATTGTATGGTTATTATATCCCTGAAGTCGATAACTATCCTAGTCGCGCTATAGTAGCAATTTTTCACTCTTGCCTTTTGGAGAATTCGGATTGCCATGGGTATTTAGTGTTCAGTATCAAAGATAGCTAAAAGGTTTCTAGGTGTGATGGGGAGGCTGCGGAGCCCAACTTTCCTTAGATGTAGCCACTTTAGGCATGACTTACTTTTGAATTAAACAAAGCAGAGAAATTATGACAATGAAAACCTTGACCCAACTGGCAGTGACCGCTGCCTTGCTGGGTGTGAGTGGGATTTCCCACGCTGCCTTGACCACCACAGTCGGGCCAGTTGACTTCAATGGCAGTGCTTCCGTGACCGCCACTGCCAATAGCGTGTCGAACTCCACTGCCAACAATAACAACGCGACGGTCGCGAATGTTTTACTGGGCCAATTCGATCCCAACCTAGGTGTCCTCACTGGGGCCAATCTGAGCTTAAACTCCAGCCGCATCCAAGCCCTCTCAGGCAGCGGCGCGAAATCCATGGGACCGGGTCGAACCGTACCCGAACCCGAGGAATACGCGATGATGTTGCTAGGCTTTGGGATGGTGGGCTTTCAAGTCAAGCGCAAGCAGCAGCGGCTGTTCTCTTAATTCTGCCTAGGTTAGGTTTTACTGGAATGAAACTGAAACGTTCAGCCTTGCTTGCCACGCCATTCTTGATAATGGTCAATTTTCCCGTGGTATATGCGGCTCAACTTACCTATAACGTAACGGCAATTTTTTATGAACCCGATACTCAACCGAATAATACGATATTCACCGGGACATTCGTTTATGACACCACGACACAAGCAATATCAGGACTGAAGGGAACGCTATCCGAGTCGATGACGGGGGACGGGGTTGACCCTGCAACACAAACCCTAGTCCCTCTGAATTATCAGCTTTCATCGGTCAGTGATGGACAAGGAGGCCAACTAGTATCTGCTTTTGCGTTAAACAATACGAATGTTTTTCAGGGGGGAGGATTTGCCACAGGAGGGACTAGGTATTTCGGTTATGTATCAAAAGATAGTAAATGGAATGCTGCGACAGCCAACGCCTACGTGACGATCAATGTCAAGCTTTCGAATCCTCTGATACCCCTCACCGGTATCCAGCTAAATCGATTGGCTTACGGGGACTGCACCGCCGAAGGAATGATGGGCAGCTACTGTATGACGGGGCATGCTGACGGGGGGACGATGATGGCAACTCCCTTTTCGCAAACCATTACCCTTGCACCCGTAACCCCATAACCAGGGAATACGCCATGATGCCGTTGGGATTCGGCTTTTGGTCGGCTATCAGATTAAGCGCAAACAGAAGTAGTTTGCGGAAGAGATAACGGTTCCGCCGCCGCCCGGTGGAACCTGTTATGGTTGCCTAGTTTTTCCTAGGTGGCCTTTTACCTCAAATTGGCATTGTTGCCGATTTGAAATTTTTTTTGTGAAACATGAGGAACCCAAAATGAAACTTAAGCTTTTTTTCTTGCTTGCATCGTCATTCTTGATGATCTCCAATGTCCAGACGGCACAGGCAAGCCTTTACTCCGTCAACGTGGTGTTTTCTAATGTCGGCTACGCTAATTCGACTTTCGTTGGAACCTTCAATTGGGACGGTGCATCGATAACAGGACTGAAAGGCATATTCACCGACAATGCCATGGAAGCAGCTCCTTTGGCACTCAATTATCAGAATGTAGCATCCTCTAGCGATGGGGCCGGCGGTGTCAAAGCAACCGTCTTTGCGTTAAACGGCGACACCAATGTTTTCAAGCCAAGCGGATATAATTATGCTACTGGCATCATGGCCTATGGCAACGGTAATGCCTACGTCACCATCGATGTCAACGCCTCGAACCCATTGTTAGGACCGACTAGCCTTAATCCGGTATCGGCCGCGTCTGGTGCCCCAGACTCAATGATGGGGAAAATGACTATGGCATGGCATACTGATGCTCTGACGGGTTCTTTCGGTAACATGGGTAATGGACAACCCATATCGCTGACCGTCGCTGCTGTCCCCGAACCTGAAGAATACGCCATGATGCTGCTGGGATTCGGCATGGTTGGCTACCAGATCAAGCGCAAACAGAAGAAGTTAGCGAATGTAGTGGCATAATCCACCATCTGGCGGCAAATGCAAAGGCCACCCAGTTTTCTGGGTGGCCTTTTTTACATGAAGCTCAAACCAAAACCCAATGGCAGTGAAGCTCCAGTTTGGGAACCTTGGATAAAATTTTATCTGACTACCCATAAGCCTCAGCCAACTTTAGCCAGCCCGGATGAATCCGCTTTGCGGTGCAATCTGGGACTGGGCATGGCATGGCATGGAACCTGACGGATACCGCCGGTTGCCTGCGGGGTATGTTTTGAGTATCCGGGTGTGTCGTGACCCGGAAACTCGGATCACGCTTCACTCTTCAACTTCGCTCAGGACAGGCTTCATCCGGGATGGGATGTTAGAATGCCTTCAGCTTCCCAAGCTTAGTTAAGGGTTACGATTTGCCTACTCTTGGAGTGCAAGGCTTGCCTTGCTGGTGTTTGCAAGCAGTTGGGAACTATGGCAAGGCAAGCCTTGCACACCATCCGTGTACAAAGTAGATTCATTCAGCCACCAGCCAATTCAATTTAAACCCGCCTTGCCCCTGCTGCGAAAGGGCTTGCCATAGCCACGGGCCGAAGGCTTCCAATTGCCCGTCCAATTGCCAAGGCGGGTTGACAATAATCATCCCCGTGCCATTCATGCGCAATGGCATCTCTTCGTCATATATCTTCAACTCCGCCGACAGGATGTTACGAATGCCGCTGCGAATCAATTGCCGGTGAAACCAGTCCAC